>NZ_RZSX01000091.1:0-11420 GCF_004023105.1 Mesorhizobium sp. M5C.F.Ca.IN.020.32.2.1
GAGTGGGGACGCGGATTTCGGTAGCCATTGTGCCTGTCCGTTTTTCTGTCGGTTCTGTTCTATTCGCCGAGCTCTGTTCTATTCACCGAGCGCGTCTTCGAGCAAGGCGGCAAGCTGGGCGAGATGCTTCGACATCAATCCGGTGGCCGGCGACGCGGCGGCCGGCCGGCCGGTATAGCGCACCCGCTGATGCTTGGCGTCGATATGCGCCAGCACCCATTCCAGATACGGATCGATGAACGACCAGGCGCCCATATTCTTGGGCTCCTCCTGGCACCACACCATCTCGGCGTTGCGGAAGCGCGACAGTTCGGTGATCAGCGCCTTGGCCGGGAAGGGATAGAGCTGTTCGACGCGCAGCAGATAGATGTCGTTGATGCCGCGCTTCTCGCGCTCCTCGTAGAGGTCGTAATAGACCTTGCCAGTGCAGAGCACGACGCGGCGGATCTTCGAATCCTTGGTGAGCTTGATCGCCTGGCCGGGGAGCTGCTGGGCATCGTCCCACAACAGCCGGTGGAACGCGCTTTCGCCCGACATCTCCGGCAGCGTCGACACCGCCCGCTTGTGACGCAGCAGCGACTTCGGCGTCATCAGGATCAGCGGCTTGCGGAAATCCCGCTTCAACTGCCGGCGCAGGATGTGGAAGTAGTTGGCCGGCGTCGTGCAGTAGGCCACCTGCATGTTGTCTTCGGCGCAAAGCTGCAGGAAGCGCTCGAGCCTGGCCGACGAATGTTCCGGCCCCTGGCCTTCATAGCCATGCGGCAACAGGCAGACGAGGCCCGACATTCTGAGCCACTTGCGCTCGCCCGACGAGATGAACTGGTCGAACACTACCTGGGCGCCGTTGGCGAAATCGCCGAACTGGGCTTCCCAGAGCGTCAGCGCCTTCGGCTCGGCCAGGCTGTAGCCGTATTCGAAGCCGAGCACGGCCTCTTCAGACAGCATCGAGTTGATGACCTCGAAGCCGGCTTGCGCCGCCGACAGATTGTTGAGCGGGATGTAGCGTGTCTCGTCGCGCTGATCGTAGAGCACGGAGTGGCGTTGCGAGAACGTGCCGCGCTCCGAATCCTGTCCGGACAGCCGGACCGGATTGCCGTCGAGCAGGATGGCGCCGAAGGCCAGCGCCTCGGCTGTAGACCAGTCGATGCCTTCGCCCGACTCGATCGCCTGGCGGCGATTCTCGAGAAACCGCAGGATCGTCTTGTGGGCCTCGAAATCCTTCGGCACCTCGGTCAGCTTCTTGCCGATTTCCTTCAGCGTCTTGACCGGCACGGCGGTCTTGCCGCGCCGCTGTTCGTCCTGGTTGTCGGCCGTGCGCAGGCCCGACCAGGCGCCATCCAGCCAGTCGGCCTTGTTTGGCTTGTAATGCTGGCCGACCTCGAATTCCTGCTCGAGATGTGCCCGCCAGTCCGCCTTCATCTTGTCGAATTCGGCCTGGGTGAGGTGGCCCTCGGCGATCAGCCGGTCGGCATAGATCTGCACCGTCGTCTTGTGGCTGCGGATGTTGCTGTACATGATCGGCTGGGTGAAAGCCGGCTCGTCGCCCTCATTGTGGCCGAAGCGGCGGTAGCAGAACATGTCGACCACGACAGGCTTGTGGAACTTCATGCGGAATTCGATCGCCACCTTGGTGGCATGGACCACGGCTTCCGGATCGTCGCCGTTGACGTGGAAGATCGGCGCCTCGATCATCTTGGCCACATCCGATGGGTAGGGCGACGAGCGCGAGAAGCGCGGATTGGTGGTGAAGCCGATCTGATTGTTGATGATGAAATGCAGCGTGCCGGCGACGCGGTGGCCGCGCAGGCCCGACAGGCCGAGGATTTCGGCAATCACGCCCTGGCCGGCAAAGGCGGCGTCGCCGTGCAGGAGCAGCGGCAG
Source organism: Mesorhizobium sp. M5C.F.Ca.IN.020.32.2.1 (assembly GCF_004023105.1). Taxonomy (NCBI): domain Bacteria; kingdom Pseudomonadati; phylum Pseudomonadota; class Alphaproteobacteria; order Hyphomicrobiales; family Phyllobacteriaceae; genus Mesorhizobium; species Mesorhizobium sp. M5C.F.Ca.IN.020.32.2.1. The sequence goes on from NZ_RZSX01000091.1 coordinate 1,882, forward strand.
CACCTTGGCGCGCTCTTCCAGCGGCACGATCTCCTCGCGGCTGCGGCCGAACAGAGAGTCCTGCTTGGCCCGCGCCTTGCCCATCACCACCGGATCGACGATTTCCAGATGCGAGGGATTGGCGGTCAGCGACAGGTGCACCTTGTTGCCGTCGAACTCGCGGTCCGACGAAGCACCGAGATGGTACTTCACGTCGCCCGAGCCCTCGACCTCGTCGGGTGCGGCCGAGCCGCCCTTGAACTCGTGGAAGATGGCGCGGTGCGGCTTGGCCATCACCTGGGAGAGCACGTTCAGCCGGCCGCGATGCGCCATGCCGAGCACGATCTCCTTCATGCCGAGCTGGCCGCCGCGCTTGACGATCTGCTCCAGCGCCGGGATCAGCGCCTCTGCGCCGTCAAGGCCGAAGCGCTTGGTGCCCTTGTACTTGACGTCGATGAACTGCTCGAAGCCTTCGGCCTCGACCAGCTTCTGCAGGATCGCCCTCTTGCCGGCAGCGGTGAAGGAGATCTCCTTGTCGGTGCCCTCGATGCGCGCCTGGATCCACGCCTTCTCCTCGGGATCGGAAATATGCATGAACTCGACGCCGAGCGTCGAGCAATAGGTGCGGGTCAGGATATCGAGCATCTGCCGGATGGTGCCGAATTCGAGGCCGAGCACATTGTCGAGGAAGATCGGGCGATCGTAATCGGCGGCGGTGAAGCCGTAATTTTCCGGCGACAGCTCATTATAGTCCTCGAGCGGCTTGGCGATGCCGAGCGGATCGAGATTGGCGTGCAAATGGCCACGCATGCGGTAGGCGCGGATCATCATGATGGCGCGCACGGAATCGCGCGTCGCCTGATGCACGTCGGCGTCGGAAAGGGAGACGCCGTTCATCACCGCCTTGTTCTGGACCTTCTTCTCGATGTGCTTCTCGACGATGCCCCAATTGCCGTCGAGCGCCGAGACCAATTCGCCATTGGCCTGCAGCGGCCACGAGGGCTTGGCCCACGAGGCGCCCTTGGCATTCTTGCGGACATCGCCGGCGTCGTCCTTCAGCGCCGCGAAGAAATCCTGCCATTCGGGGTCGACCGAAGCGGGATCGTCCTCAAAGGCGGCGTAGAGCGCGTCGATATAGTCGGCATTGCCGCCATAGAGGAAAGAGGTAAGCGAAAATTGGTCGTTGGCCTGATCTTGTCTTGCCATTTTCTCAGCGGAGCGCCTGCTCCGTCTCCTTTTTTAGGGGAGTAGGGGAGTACGGCAGTAGGGCAAGATACGCCCGGTTCCCCTATTGCCGTACTGCCCTACTCCCCTCCTGCCTTACTTTCCTTTTATCGCCTCGACCAGCGTCGTGCCGAGCCGGGCCGGCGACGGCGAAACCCTTATCCCAGCCGATTCCATCGCCGCGATCTTGTCCTCGGCGCCGCCCTTGCCGCCGGAAATCACCGCGCCGGCATGACCCATGGTGCGGCCGGCCGGCGCCGTGCGCCCGGCGATGAAACCGGCCATCGGCTTCTTGCGGCCACGCTTGGCTTCGTCCTTGAGGAACTGCGCGGCGTCTTCCTCGGCCGAGCCGCCGATCTCGCCGATCATGATGATCGACTGGGTCTCGTCGTCGGCGAGGAACATCTCCAGCACGTCGATGAACTCCGTGCCTTTGACGGGATCGCCACCGATGCCGACGGCGGTGGTCTGGCCGAGGCCGACATTGGTGGTCTGGAACACTGCCTCATAGGTAAGCGTTCCCGAACGGGAAACAACGCCGACCGAGCCCTTGCGGAAGATGTTGCCGGGCATGATGCCGATCTTGCATTCGTTGGGGGTCAGGACGCCGGGGCAGTTGGGGCCGATGAGCCGCGATGTCGAGCGGTCGAGCCTTGCCTTGACCTTGATCATGTCGATCACCGGGATGCCCTCGGTGATGCAGACGATCAGCGGGATCTCGGCTTCGATCGCTTCCAGGATCGCTTCTGCGGCGCCTGCCGGCGGCACATAGACAACGGAAGCATTGGCGCCGGTCGTTGCCTTGCCTTCGGCAACCGTGGAAAAGATCGGCAGGCTCTCGCCCTTGGCGCCGGTCCACGTCTCGCCACCCTTCTTGGGGTGGATGCCGCCGACCATTTTTGTCCCGTGATAGGCCAGCGCCTGCTCCGTATGGAACGTGCCGGTCTTGCCGGTCAGGCCCTGCACGAGGACCTTGGTGTTCTTGTCGACGAGAATGGACATGGTGGTCCTTTTTACAAACCGTTGATGGAGGAAGGCTGCGCGGTCATCGTCAGGTCAGAGCCGCTTGAGATCGGCGACGGTGAGGTCGCTCTTGGCATTGCCGGTGTTGAGCGTCGTCGCCGGCTCGAACATCAGCACCACCGGCTCCTCGCTCAGCGAGCGCGGCCGATGCTCGACCGCCCGCGGCACGACGATGAACTCGCCGCTGCCAAGCTCCACCGTGCCGTCGCGGAAATCGATAGCGATGCGGCCGCGCAGCACCAGAAACGCTTCGTCCTCATTGTCATGCGCATGCCAGTCGAAGACATCGCCAAACTTGGCGATCTTGACCTGGGCGTCGTTGACGTCGCCGGCGATATGCGGATCGAAGACCTTTTTGATCTTCTGATCCGCCGCCTCGACCAGATTTATTTTGTGCGGAGGCACCAGATCAGCCCTTCACCGCCGCCACGATTTTCTTGGCAGCGTCGTCGAGGTCGTCGGCCGAGACGACGTTGAGCCCGCTGTCGTTGATGATCTTCTTGCCGAGCTCGGCATTGGTGCCTTCGAGCCGCACCACCAGCGGCACTTGCAGGCCGACTTCCTTGACTGCTGCGATCACGCCCTCGGCGATGATGTCGCACTTCATGATGCCGCCGAAGATGTTGATCAGGATGCCTTTGACCGCCGGATCCTTGGTGATGATCTTGAACGCCGCCGTCACCTTCTCCTTCGACGCACCGCCGCCGACATCGAGGAAGTTGGCGGGCTCGGCGCCATAGAGCTTTATGATGTCCATCGTCGCCATGGCAAGGCCGGCGCCATTGACCATGCAGCCGATATTGCCGTCGAGCGCGACATAGGCGAGGTCGTATTTCGACGCCTCGATCTCCTTCTCGTCCTCCTCGGTGATGTCGCGAAGCTCCATCACGTCGGGATGGCGAAACAACGCGTTGTTGTCGAACGACACTTTTGCGTCGAGCACGCGCAGCCGGCCATTCTTCATGACGATCAGCGGGTTGACCTCGAGCAGGCTCATGTCCTTCTCGACGAAGGCCTTGTAGAGGATCGGGAACAGCGTCTCGCCGTCCTTGGCGGCCTCGCCGTCGAGCTTCAGCGCGCCGTTGAGTTCTTTCAAATCGTCCGCCGTCACACCCTTTTCCGGGTCGATGGTGACGGTGATGATCTTTTCCGGCGTGTCATGGGCGACCGCCTCGATGTCCATGCCGCCCTCGGTCGAGACGACGAACGCGATGCGGCCGACGGAGCGGTCGACCAGCAGCGACAGGTAGAGCTCGCGGTCGATGTCGGCGCCGTCCTCGATGTATAGGCGATTGACCTGCTTGCCCGCCGGGCCGGTCTGCTTGGTGACCAGCGTGTGGCCGAGCATCTCGTTGGCGTTGGCAACGACGTCGGCCACCGACTTCGCCAGCCTGACACCACCCTTGGCGTCGGGGCCGAGCTCCCTAAACTTGCCCTTGCCGCGGCCGCCGGCATGGATCTGGCTCTTCACCACATAGAGCGGGCCGGGCAGCGCCTTGGCGGCGGCTTCCGCTTCGCTTGCCTCGAACACCGGCACGCCTTCGGCCACCGGTGCGCCAAAGCCCTTCAGCAGCGCTTTGCCCTGATATTCATGGATGTTCATGCGCGTTGTCTCCAGGTCACTTGGCGGCGGGTCACTTGGCGGCGAGATGCGGAGCGATCTTGACGCACGCCTCGCACAGGCCCTGCACCGCCGCCACCGAACTGTCGAACATCTTCTGCTCGGGCTTGCTGAGCTCGATCTCGATGATGCGCTCTACGCCGCCGGCACCGATCACCACCGGCACGCCGACATAGGTGTTCTTGACACCATACTGGCCGGAGAGATGCGCAGCACAGGGCAGCACGCGCTTCTTGTCCTTGAGATAGGCCTCGGCCATCGAGATCGCCGAGGCGGCCGGCGCATAGAAGGCCGAACCGGTCTTGAGCAGGCCGACGATCTCGGCGCCGCCGTCGCGGGTGCGCTGCACGATCTGATCGAGCTTTTCCTTCGAGGTCCAGCCCATCTTGATGAGGTCGGGCAGCGGGATGCCGGCGACCGTCGAATAGCGGATCATCGGCACCATGGAATCGCCATGGCCGCCGAGCACGAAGGCGGTGACATCCTCGACCGAGACCTTGAATTCCTCGGCCAGGAAATAGCGGAAGCGCGAACTGTCCAGCACGCCGGCCATGCCGACGACATGGCTCTTCGGCAGTCCGGAAAACTTCTGCAGCGCCCAGACCATGGCGTCGAGCGGGTTGGTGATGCAGATGACAAAGGCTTTCGGCGCGTATTTCTTGAGACCCGCGCCAACCTGCTCCATGACCTTCAGGTTGATGCCGAGAAGGTCGTCGCGGCTCATGCCGGGCTTACGCGGCACGCCGGCGGTGACGATGCAGACGTCGGCTCCCTCGATGCCGGCGTAATCGTTGACGCCGGTCAGCCTGGAATCGAACCCATCGACCGGCGACGACTGCGCGATATCCAGCCCCTTGCCTTGCGGGATGCCCTCGGCGATATCGAACAGCACAACGTCGCCGAGATCCTTGAGGCCGATCATGTGGGCGAGTGTGCCGCCGATCATGCCCGAGCCGATAAGCGCTATCTTGTTGCGTGCCATGTCAGGAGGTTTTCCCTTTAGACTGTGACGGCGCCCAAATCCTTAACGAATTTGATGACGGCGTCGAGGAAGGAGGCCGGAATGCTGCGGGGAAGCCGCAAAGATTTCGCCGCACCCAATAGCCCCGGCGCACAAAACATTCAAACGATTATTTCGGAGTGAGTGATTTCAATCGGTTAGATCGATTGGGATTTACGTAAACGTAAAAGTTTATAAGCCGACTTGGGAGATTTTACACAATGCATGTGGAAATCGTAAGGCCCAACCAAGGCGATGACGCCCTTGTGATGCGGGTCGCCGAGGATGTGTTCGATGAACCGGTCAGGCCGGATCGGCTGGCAGCGTATCTCCGCGAACCCGACCATTTTATGGTCGTCGCCGTGGCCGAAGGCATAGTCGTCGGTCAATGCGCCGCCGTCATCCACCGCCACCCGGACAAGGTGAGCGAACTCTACATCGACGAAGTCGGCGTATCGCCGGCCTTCCTGCGCCAGGGCATCGCGACGAAGATGCTCGACCCCATGTTGAGCTCGGCCGCGAGCTTGGCTGCGAGGAGACCGGGGTCGGCACTGAGCCGGACAATATTGCGGCCCGCGCGGTGCATGAGGCGCGGAAGGAGCCACATGGGGCGGCGGAGGAGTTCGTGATGTATGTGTTTGAGTTGTAGGGCATCACAGCGGGACCGAACCTTTTGGCGATGGCGGGACAGCACCCCCTCTGTTCCGGCAGGACAGAGAGGGGTGTGACGGGACGCTACGAAACGAGGTTTACGCCTGCGCCTGCCTCGCCTCCACAGGCACCACCTTCCCCCTCTGCCTCCCCGCCCAGTCTTCCAGCCATTCATGGCTCTGCATCTCGATCAGGCGTGACGCGGTGCGCTCGAACTCGAAGACCTCGTTGCCGCGCCTGGCCGTGTACAGCTGCGGTGGCGGTGAAGCGGCGCTCACCACCAGCCGCACATGATGATCGTAGAGCGTATCGATCAGCAGGATGAAGCGCTTGGCCTCGTTGCGCATGCCTTCGCCGAGCACCGGCACATGATCGATGAAGATGGTCGAGAAGCGGCTGGCAATCGCCAGGAAATCGCGGGCACCGAGCGGTTTTTCACAGAGATCGGCAAAGGAAAACCGCGCCGCTTCGCCGGCGGCTCGCGGCACCACGACCTGCCGGCCCTTTACCGTCAATGCCGCCTCGGCAGTCCGCCGGCCACGCGTCATCACTTCCCAGGCCTCGTCGAGGACAGCATCGGCGGCGGCATCGGCAGGGGTGACATACACCGGCAGGCGGCTGAGCTTGTCCAGCCGATAGTCCTTGTCGGCATCCAGCGCCAGCACCTGCGCATGCAGCTCCAGGATGCCGATGAAGGGCAGGAAAAGCTGGCGGTTCAAGCCGTCGTGGTAGAGATCCTGCGGCGCGACATTGGACGTGGCGACCAGCACGACGCCGTTGGCAAACAGCGCCGAGAACAGCCGGGACAGGATCATCGCATCGGCGATGTCGGTGACGGAAAACTCATCGAAGCACAGCACCCAGGCCTCCTCGGCCAGCGCGCGGGCCACCGGCGCGATCGGGTCGTCTTCCCTGACGGCGCCCTCTTTACGCGCCTGCCGGTGCTTCTGGATGCGATCCTGCACATCGGCCATGAAGTCGTTGAAATGGACACGACGCTTGCGCCTGACCGGCACCAGCTCGAAGAACATGTCCATCAGCATGGTCTTGCCGCGGCCGACGCCGCCATGGACGTAGAGGCCCTTGACGGCCTCGCGCGTTTCACGCTTGCGGGCGAACAGCCAGCCCAGCGCGCTCGATTTGTGCGCCAGCCGCTTTGCCGAGATCTCATCGATCAACCGGTCGAGTGCCGCGACGATCCGCTCCTGCGCCGTATCGCGGTCGATCAGGCCGGTATCGACCAGATGGTCGTAGCGCTGCCGGACGGTCGCATGGGTCTGAAGGCCGTCACGCAGATGCATCGGTCACGTCGTTCTAGAGCAATTCCAGGAAAGTGTGTCTCGGTTTTCCGTCCGGAATTGCGTAAAAACAAAAGACAGCAATTCCAGGAAAAGTGTGTAGCGGTTTTCCGTTCGGAATTGCGTAAAACAAAATAAGCGGCGGGTCAGCCTCTTGTAAGCGAGATCGGCAGGCCGTTGGAAGTCTGGCCGTCGAATTTCTCTCCGCCCGAGGAATAGAGCCGTGCCAGCGTGCCGCCGTTCTCGTCGTAAAGCGTCAACTGCTTGCCGGCGACGTTCCAGGACTTAATGCCGTTGATCGGCGCCGGGCAATGCAGCGGCCCGGCCCGGTAGCCGGCGCCGAACTTGGTCTGCGGCGTCGCCACCTGGCAGCTCTGGCCGGACACGCTGGCCTTCCACACGCCGGCGACGCTGGAGGCGGTAAGATCCGGCGCTCCGGCCGGAGCCGTCCCGTCCGGCGGCAGCGAGGCAACCTGAGGGCCTTGCGGCGCCGTCGGAAATTTCGACGGGTCGGCAGTGCCGGGCGCCGCCGGCGGCGGCAGCTGATTTGCGGTCACCGTGCCGGAGGGCGCGGCCTCAAGCGGCGACGGCTGCTGGTCCATCGACGAGAACCGTGACGTTGAACAGCCGCTCGCAACGAGCGCGGCAAGCGATACGGCCAGCAGACCGGCTTTCGATAAATTCATTTCAAACCTCCGTCGGATCCGGCTGGGGCCGCCGTCCGCACAATCTCCCCCACCAAGATGGGGAAGGTGGCGAAATTTCAACCCGATATGGTTAAAATACCATTTGTGGCAACAACTGTTGCAATTTTACCACAAATACATGCCGCCCAGCCTGCACTTCGGGCCCTGCCAGGGCTCTACCAGGACAAGCATGCCCTTGGCATTCCGGTCACCAAATGCTTGCGTCAATCGGCTTCGGTCCTATCTCTGATGAAACGGAACCCTGCCGGAGGCGAAACCTTGGCTGCGAGAAAAAGAGCCGCCAATCGCTATTACAGCGGCCCACCGAGCGATCATTTCGACGGCACCTTGTTTTTCAATCCCAACGGCAAGCCGCCTGCCCGCTTTTCCGATCTTTTGAAGTGGCAGCTGGGCGGCGAGCGCTCGAAATGGCCGGCGGCGAATCCGAGTCCATTTCATCAAGCGACACCGGCCAAACGGATCGACGGCTCCGGGCTGAGGCTGACCATGGTCGGCCATTCCACGCTGCTCATCCAGACAGCCGGCCTGAACATCCTCACCGACCCGGTCTGGTCGCGGCGCGTCTCGCCGCTGTCCTTTGCCGGGCCGAAACGGGTCAATCTGCCGGGCATCGCCTTTTCCAACCTGCCGCCGATCGACCTCGTTTTGGTCAGCCACAACCACTACGACCATCTCGACCTCGCCACGCTGAAGCGGCTGAAGACAAAGCACGACCCGCTGGTGCTGACGCCGCTCGGCAATGACGCCATCATCGACGATGGCGTTCCCGGCATGCGGCTTTCCGTGCATGACTGGGGCGAGAGGGTCGAGATCGGCAAGGACGTCGCAGTCTATGTCGAGCCGGTGCACCACTGGTCGGCGCGCGGCACCCGCGACCGGCGCATGGCGCTGTGGGCGGGATTTGTGGTCGAGACGCCGGGCGGAAAGGCCTATTTCGCCGGCGACACCGGCTTCCACGATGGCATCAACTACCGGCTGATGGCCGAAAGGCACGGCGGCTTCCGCCTGGCCATCCTGCCGATCGGCGCCTACGAGCCGCGTTGGTTCATGGCGCCACACCACCAGAACCCGGAGGAGGCGGTGCAAGGCATGCTTTTGTGCAACGCCGCCCATGCTGCCGGCTGCCATTGGGGCACGTTCCGGCTGACCAACGAGCCGATTGACGAGCCGGCCAGAAACCTTGGCGAAGCCCTCGACGATCAAGGTATCCCGCAAGAACGCTTTCGCGCCTTGCGTCCCGGCGAAGTCTGGGACGTGCCGGCGGTCTAGGCAGGCGGCCGGCTTCGCGCCGCAGGGGAACTTAAGGAATCGGAACCCAAGCCATCGCAGATGCGTTTGTGGGGAGTTCCACAACCGTCGGCTGCAGGGATCTCCCCATGATCAAATGGATTGTCATTCTTCTGATTATCGCGGCCGCGGCCAGCCTGCTCGGCATGCCGGCATTGGCCGGAGCCGCCGCCACCGGCGCCCGTATTCTCATCGGCATCGTGCTGATCATCTTCCTGCTGATCGTGCTTGGCGTCTTCGCGGTGGCCTAATGCATGTCGGGCAAAAGTGCGCAGCGGAAAGCACGTGCGCTGGTTCAAAAATGTCAGAGCGTACTTTGTGCGTCCAAATGGACGCACGTCGCTCTGACGCGTGCGCACACTGGTAATTTCGGCCGGTATCCGCCATATAGGCGCCAAACCGGCATGAGACCTTTCGATCCATGGCAAGCACTGCCCCCTTCGCCAAGATGAACGGCATTGGCAACGAGATCATCGTTGCCGACATGCGCGGTCGCGCCGATCGGGTGACGCCGTCTGCCGCCCTTGCGCTCAACGCCGATGCCGCGACGAAATTCGATCAGATCATGGCGATCCACGACGCCAGGACGCCGGGCACCGCCTTTTCCATCGACATCCTGAATTCCGATGGAACCGGCGCGCAGGCCTGCGGCAACGGCATGCGCTGCGTGGTGCAGGCACTTGCCGCCGAGACCGGCCAGAAGACATTCGCCTTCGAGACCGTCGCCGGCATCCTCAACGCCGAAGAAC
>NZ_RZSX01000920.1:0-2382 GCF_004023105.1 Mesorhizobium sp. M5C.F.Ca.IN.020.32.2.1
CACCGATGACGCCCGGCATGGCCTCAGCCTTTTTGACATCGATCTTCTTGATCTCAGCATGCGCGTGCGGGCTGCGCACGAAGGCCGCATGCTTCATGCCGGGAACCACCATGTCCTCGACATAGCGGCCGGCGCCGGTGATGAACCGCTTGTCTTCCTTGCGCGCTACCCGAGCGCCAACACCTTCAATGCCCATCGCAGAAATTCCTCCGAAAAAGTAGGGGAATAGGGGAGTAAGGGAGTCGGGGCAGTAGGGAATTAAGAGCCAAATCGCTTACTCCCTACTCCCCTATTCCCCTACTCACTTCATCCCTCACGCAGCTTGCCTGGCCTTGCCCTTGGCGGCTCCCTTGGCCAACGTCTCGGATGCGGCGAGGATCGCCTTCACGATGTTGTGGTAGCCGGTGCAGCGGCAGATATTGCCTTCGAGCTCGGCCCGCACCGTGGCCTCGTCGAGGCCTTCGGGGTGACGGTTGATCATGTCGGTCGCCGTCATGATCATGCCCGGCGTGCAGAAACCGCACTGCAGTCCGTGATGCTCCTTGAACGCCGCCTGCACCGGATGCAGGTCGGCTCCGTCCGCCAAACCTTCGATCGTCGCGATGGTCGACCCGGAGGCTTGCACCGCAAGCATTGTGCAGGACTTTACCGCCTTGCCGTCGACATGGACCACACAGGCGCCGCATTGCGAAGTGTCGCAACCGACATGCGTGCCGGTGAGTCCAAGATTCTCCCGCAAGAAATGAACCAGCAACGTGCGGTCTTCGGTGACGCCACCGACCCGCTTTCCGTTCACCGTCAACGATATGTCCGACATGAAACCTCCCTGGGTAATTTACCTTGGTCCTCTTGTCGCCGATGCCGCGTGAGTGCTCCCGGCTGCCGCTCTTCCCCTCCCGTATAACGTGCCGAAAAAGCAGCTTGCAATCCCGAAGTCGTGAGAATGCAGTTCGCCCGAAAATCCGCCTATTGTACTTTCGGTCACGCAAAGGCCGGAACGGCGGAGCAAAGCGAAACCACGATCGCTGTGGCGATGACGACTTGCGGCCACGAACGGCTAGCGCGGCAAGCCGATTCAGACGACGCCGTGTTTTCTGAGAACCTCCTGCTCGTCGCCTGACACCCACCCAAATATTTTCGGCTCTCCGCCCAGCTTCTGGACGAGGTAGTGGACGTCGAAATCGATCGTGACGTCCGGTCGGTCTTTGCGAGCGTAGGACGACGTCCAGGCGACGTGGGCAACGCAATGATGCTCGTCTATCGGCGAGACGCGAACAGCCCGTATTCGCATTTCCTTCATGCCGATCGCTCGATAATGAGCATAACCTTGCTCCATAACCTGCCTGAGTTGGTAGTCGTTCTTCCCGACCATGACGCCGGCAGGCGACGCCGCAATGAAGGCGGAGGCATAGACCGATGCGACTTCGTCCATGTCGGCATCGCCGGCGAGTTGCTGCTCGTACCTTTCGAACAGCTTCCTGACCTGCGCTTCCATGGATCACGCTCCCTCCAGTGTGGTTTTGGATTTGAAGTTTGAACCTGATGCCGTCAAAGATAGCAGAAACTTCAAATCCATCGTGTTGGCTCATTGCCAAAGCAGCACTTGAAGACAACAATGACTTCGACGCCGGCGCGCCAAACGCACACAAAAAGAGCCGCGCACAAAAAGAGCGTCGGAGGAATCGAGGAGGAAGCCGCTGGCCAGTTCACGGACGCGCTATGCATGCGGCCTATCGGTGCTCACCACGGATGAGCCCGACGCCAATGTGTTCACCCGGGCGGTCGCGGCCGAAGCCGCAGCCATCGATGCCGGCTTCGCCCTGCTGTTTTTCTCCCAGAGCCTTGTCGATGCGGCGGCCCTGTCGGACGCGCTGAAGATCAACGCGCCGGCACTTGCCTATGCCGGCTGCTCCACCGCCGGCGAAATCACGCCGCGCGGTCTGGAGGAAGGCCAGATCCTCGCATTGCTGCTTCCGTCAGCATCGTTTTCGGTCGCAAGCACTATGGTCGACAGTCTCTCTTCGTCGGGCATGGACAGGATCACCGGTGAAGTCGGGGCGCTGCGGCGCTCGCTGCAGGGTCGCGTCGGGTACGAACGGACCAACACCACCTTCGCGCTTTGCTTCATCGACGGGCTGTCCTATGCCGAAGAAGCGGTGACCTCCGCGATCCACTGGGGGCTCGATGACATTCCACTGATCGGCGGTTCGGCGGGCGACGATCTGAAATTCGAGACGACGCGGCTGATCTCGAACGGCAAGGTTGCCTCCGACTGTGCCATCATCGTGCTGATCACCACCGAAATTCCTTTCCGCGTGTTCAAGACCGACAATTTCGTTCCCACCGACGAGAAGCTGGTGGTGACCGCATCCGATCCCGATC
>NZ_RZSX01000921.1:0-2377 GCF_004023105.1 Mesorhizobium sp. M5C.F.Ca.IN.020.32.2.1
AGGATGCTGGCTGCAGCGACGGCGCGTGCCGTCATTGCGTCCGAGGCTGCGACCGGCACCAGTATCGGCGCTGCCTTGCTGGCGTCGGACCAAAGAACGGTCCAAGGCAAAGGCGAAAGGATGGAACCGCCGGCCGACCCAGCCTGGGCGATTTATGCGCGCTCATGGCGCGCGGCTGTCGACGCGCGGGGCTGATCACAAAATCCGCTTGCCGAAAGCCGACATGACGAAGTTGACGGTGTCTATCGCAATCCGCGGCTCCAAACCTGATGTCAGGCCGGAAACATCCATCGACAACAGCCCGCCGGACAGCGCGATGGCCTCCATCGCCTGATGCGTTTCGCGCACCGTGATGCCGCCGGAGCCAGCCTCCCAGCCGGCGAATTCGGTCACCTGAGGCGAATAGCTGACATGGAAGCCTTGCGTGCCGGAGGTGGCGATGCGGATCGCCTCGTGCATCAGGTCGCGCATGCCCATGGCGTCGATGTCGGTCATGGTGAATGCGGAGACGCGCGAATCCTTCAGCACCCGGGCTTCGGCCGGATCGGCATGGCGCAGCCCGACGATGACGACGTTTTCCGGCGACAGTTGCGGCTGCAGCGCGCCGGGCTTGTGATCGAGTCCGAGCGCGCGCGCCAGCACCGAACGTTCCGGCAGGTCGATGCCGTCTTCGCCCTCGGGCATCAGCGCGGCGATGGAATCGATCCAGATCAGGCCAAACGAGTGTGTCGCCCGCGCGGTCATCGTCAGCGCCTTGTGGGCGATGCGCCGGTCACTCCCGGCGGTGAGCCGGACCAGGCCGGATGGGGGTCGCTCGATATCGGCCAGCTCGACGACATCGAAATTCATCGCCTCCAGCCGGGCGCCGGTCGCTTCCCTGGCGAGGATGCCGGCGGCCGCCGGTTCGGCTGTGATCTGCACCATCTTGCGGCCGGAGAAATCCTCGACATCGTGCATCGGGGCCTTTTCGACATATTCCGAGGTCATCGCCAACAGCATGGCGCCGTAGCTCATGCGGAAGGCGACACGGTCGCCGACGGCGGGTGGCGGGTCGGCGTCGGTTACATCGAGGAGCAGATGATCGCTGGAGGCGCCGAGCACCCGCACGCCCTTGGCAATCGGCGTCAAACCTTCGATCAAAACGTCCTCGCGGCCGATATTGGCGATGGCGCGCAACCTGTCGCCCTCGTCGGGAAACACCGGCTGGTTGCCGAAAGCGTCGTAGCCGGATTGGCCGATCGGCCGCGACGGCTTCAGCTTGACCTCGATGATGTCGCTGGTCAGGCGGCAGGCATCGGGTTCCAGTTCGGCCCACGGCGTCTCGCGGAAGGTTTCGACGCCACCCTGCAGGATTGCTTCGCCGACCCGCAGATTGTTGATGCCGGCGGGCAGCAGGCCTTCGAGCAGCAGTGTCAGCGACGATGACGCCCCGCCTGATATCCAGTCGAGCCTTGCGCCGGACAGACGCTCGGCCTTGTAGGCATGGGCGACAAGTTGCCCGAGATTTTCCTCCGTCGGCATGATGGCGCCGAAGCAGCCGAGATTGGTGCCGATGCCGGCGATGCGCACGCCCTTGAGTGCCAGTATCTGCTCGACAGTGGGCACGAGATCGTTCGGCCAGATGCCTTCCCTGAGGTCGCCAAGATCGATCATCAGCATGATGTCGTGGACGCGGCCCATGCGCGCGGCGATACGCGACAGCTCGCGGATGGTGGCGAGTTCGGATTGCAGGCTGATGTCGACGGTGCGGACCACCTCCTCGACGCGCGCCATCGGCGGGCTGCGCAGCAGCATGATCGGCGCATTGATGCCGCTGTCGCGCAGGCGGCGGATGTTTTCGAAGCGCGATTCAGCGATGCCGGCGACGCCGCCACGGAGCATGGCTCGCGCCACCTGCGGCATGCCGCAAGTTCCCTTGGTGACGCCGAAGACCTTGATGCCGGACAGGGCGCAGCGGTCGACGACCGTGCGTGCATTGCGCTCGATGCAGCCAAGGTCGATGGCGACTTGCGGTCCGGACATGATCTAGCCTTTGTAGACGAGCCCTTGCGGGTCGATCTCCGGCTTGCGGCCGGAGACCACATCGGCAAGGAATCTTCCGGAACCGCAGGCCATTGTCCAGCCGACATGGCCGTGGCCGGTGTCGAGGTACAGATTCCTGTAGCGCGCTTGGCCGATGACCGGCACCGAGCTTGGCATCATCGGCCGCAAGCCGGCCCAGAGCTCGGCCTTGTTCTCGTCGAAGGCACCCGGGAACAGATCGTTGCCGGTCCTGAACATGGCGGCGAAATCGCTCGGCTTGTGGGTGCGGTCGAAGCCGGTGAACTCGGCTGTCGAAGCGAGCCGCAGCCGGTTGCCGAGCCTGGAATAGCCGATG
>NZ_RZSX01000922.1:0-2373 GCF_004023105.1 Mesorhizobium sp. M5C.F.Ca.IN.020.32.2.1
CAACCAGCACCTTGACTTCGCCTGGCGCAGGCGGATTGGCGATCACCGCAGCCGCCTCCTCAAGCGTCACATGCCGTGAGATGAGCTTGTCGATCTCGATCGCACCCGAGGCGATGAGATCGGCGGCCCGGCGATGCGTAAACGGATTGAGAAACGAGCCCAGGACCCTCAATTCCCGGAACAACAGGTCGAAAGGTTCGAACTCGGCCTTCATGCCTTGAGGCATCACGCCGACGACGACAACCGTCCCGCCGGCTTTGGCCAGCCGCATCGATTGCTCGACTGTCTCTCTTACGCCAGCACATTCGAACACCACATTGACACCGCCTGGCATCAGGCCCGACGCACCGACGACCGTGTCGATGATATCGCAAGCGCTTGGGTCGACCGTCGCCGTTGCGCCCAATTCTTCGGCGAGGGCACGCCGCGAGGCCTGGCGCGTCGATAGGATGATTGTCGTCGCGCCGGCAAGCCTCGCCAGTTGCACGGTGAGCAGGCCGATCACGCCGCCGCCAAGCACGGCGACCGAGGAGCCGGGTCTGATCTGCGCCAGGTCCAAGCCATGCAGGCAGCAGCCAAGCGGCTCGCAGAACGCGCCATGCGTCGGCTTCAGGTCTTTCGGAAGGGAGAAGGCCTGCTTCTGGGGCAGCACGACATATTCGGCGAAGCCGCCGTCGCGGCGGATGCCGATGGCAATCAGATTATGGCAAAGATTGATGCGACCGGCATGGCAGTGCGGACAGCTCCCGCAGGCGATGTTGGGATCGCCGGTGACGCGATCGCCGACCGAAAAGCCGGACACTCCGGTTCCAATCGCTTCGACGATCCCGGAGAATTCATGTCCGAGCGTCACCGGCGGCGTACAGGGAAATTCGCCATGGAAAAGATGCCGGTCGGTTCCGCAGACGCCGCATGCCTCGATCCGCACCAGGAGATCGTCCGGCCCGGCGGCCGGTTTGCCGACCTCGCGCAGGGCAATGCTGCCCACGCCCTCCAGCCGCACCGCTTTCATCTCTGTTGCGCCTCCGGCATCAATTGAAACTCGGTGGTTGGGACAGATCGGGTGCTGGCGCTGCTGGCTTGGCAGGCGGCGTTTCACCGAAATTCGGCGGCTGCGACAGGTCCGGTGCAGGCGCGGTCGGCGCCGTGCCGCCATCCGCCGGCGGTATGCCAAGCGGCGACAGGCCCGGCGTTTCCGGTACCTGGTAATCGATCGTGCCCGGGTCGACTGGCGTGCCCTTGTAGTGCATCACCATCTGCGGGAAAGCGATGGTCAGGCCGATCATGATGACCTGGATGCAAACGAAGGGAACCGCGCCCCAATAGATCTGGCCGGTGGTCACCGGTGCGATCTGTTTGCCGGTGAGGCGATCCAGATAGGGCACCCGGGCGGCGACCGAGCGCAGGTAGAACAGCGCGAAGCCGAAGGGCGGGTGCATGAAGCTGGTCTGCATGTTGACGCCGAGCAGCACGCCGAACCAGATCAGGTCGATGCCGAGTTTGTCGGCGGCCGGCGCCAAAAGCGGCACGATAATGAAGGCGAGCTCGAAGAAGTCGAGGAAGAAGGCGAGCAAGAACACGAGGATGTTCACCCCGATCAGGAAGCCAATTTCGCCGCCCGGCAGCGATGTCAGGAGGTGTTCGACCCAGATATGGCCGTTGACGCCGTAGAAGGTGAGCGAGAACACACGCGCGCCGATCAGGATGAACAGCACGAAGGACGACAGCCGCGTCGTCGACGCCAGCGCCTGCTTGATCACGTCCAGCGACAGCCGCCCCTTCATCGCCGCCATGATCAGCGCGCCGACGGCGCCCATGGCGCCGCCCTCGGTCGGGGTGGCGATGCCGAGAAAGATGGTGCCCAGCACCAGGAAGATCAGCGCCAGCGGCGGAATCAGCACGATGATCACCTGCTGCGCCAGCCGCGACACCATGTTGATCTTCAGGCGCTGGTCGGCGATCGCCACGACGTAGATGAAAACCACGCCGATGGTGGCGCCGAGAATGTCGGCGTTTTGGCCCTGCGACGGCGCAAGATAGCGATACGCCGCGTAGCAAACCACGACTGCCGTCAGCAGCGCGACCAGCAACGACAGGATGCCGTGGCCGAGCGTGCGGGCCTCGAGCGGCAGGGCCGGCATCGACTTCGGCCGGACAATCGACATGATCAGGATGTAGAGCGTATAGAGGCCGGTCAGAACCAGCCCCGGGATCAGCGCGCCCGCATACATGTCGCCGACCGAGCGGCCGAGCTGGTCGGCCAGAACGATCAGCACCAGCGAGGGCGGAATGATCTGGGCGAGCGTGCCCGACGCCGCAATGACGCCGGACGCCACACGGCGGTCATAGCCGTAGCGCATCATGATCTGCAGC
>NZ_RZSX01000923.1:0-2373 GCF_004023105.1 Mesorhizobium sp. M5C.F.Ca.IN.020.32.2.1
TCGTGGCGCGTACGAAAATCATCGCCGAGATGCGCAAGCGGATGGGCGAGGTCGGCTTCACCGAATTCTCAACGCCGATCCTGACCGCTTCGTCGCCTGAAGGGGCGCGTGACTTCCTGGTGCCGTCGCGCATCCATCCCGGCACCTTCTACGCGCTGCCGCAGGCGCCGCAGATATACAAGCAACTGATCATGGTTTCGGGCTTCGACCGTTACTTCCAGATCGCGCCGTGCTTCCGCGACGAGGATCCGCGCGCCGACCGCCTGCCGGGCGAATTCTACCAGCTCGACGTGGAAATGAGCTTCGTCGAGCAACACGACGTGCTGGCGACCATGGAGCCGGTGATGCGCGGTGTGTTCGAAACCTTTGCCGCCGGCAAGCCGGTGACGCAGGAGTTTCCGCGCATCGCCTATGACGTCGCCATGCGCAAATACGGCACCGACAAGCCGGACCTGCGCAACCCGATCGAGATGCAGGCGGTCTCTGATCATTTCCGCGATTCCGGCTTCAAGGTGTTCGCCAATATCCTCGCCAACGACCCGAAGGCCGAGGTCTGGGCCATTCCGGCCAGGACCGGCGGTTCGCGCGCCTTCTGCGACCGCATGAATTCCTGGGCGCAAGGCGAGGGCCAGCCGGGCCTCGGCTATATCTTCTGGCGAAAGGAAGGCGAGAAGCTCGAAGGCGCCGGGCCGCTCGCCAAGAACATCGGCGAGGAGCGCACCGAGGCGATCCGCCAGCAACTCGGTCTTGCCGATGGCGACGCCGCCTTCTTCGTCGCCGGCGACCCAAAGAAATTCGTCTCGTTCGCGGGCGCGGCGCGCACTCGCGCCGGCGAGGAGCTGAACCTTGTCGACCGCGACCGCTTCGAACTGTGCTGGATCGTCGACTTTCCCTTCTTCGAATGGAACGAGGACGAGAAAAAGATCGATTTCGCCCACAATCCGTTTTCCATGCCGCAAGGCGGCATCGACGCGCTCAACGGCGAGGATCTGCTTGGGATCAAGGCGTTCCAGTATGACATGGTCTGCAATGGTTTCGAGATCGCGTCTGGCGGAATCCGCAACCATCTGCCGGAAACCATGGTCAAGGCGTTCGAGACTGTCGGGCTGGACCGCGAGACGGTCGAGGAGCGCTTCGGCGGCCTCTACCGCGCCTTCCAGTACGGCGCACCGCCGCATGGCGGCATGGCGGCCGGCATCGACCGCGTCGTCATGCTGCTGGTCGGCGCCAAGAACCTGCGCGAAGTGACGATGTTCCCGATGAACCAGCAGGCCTATGACCTGTTGATGAGCGCGCCGTCGGAAGCCAGCCCGCAGCAGCTCCGCGAACTATCGCTGCGCGTCGCCGTGACCAAGAAAGAGGCTTAAAACCTCCAGCAACCGATTCTAAACGCTGTCGGTTTGCGCTGCCCCTCATTGCCCTGCCGGGCATTTCTCCCCGTATACTGACGGGGAGAAAGACGCCGTCACGAATGGTTTCGTCAGCTGCCTGCGTTGCAAAATGGGCGCCAAGGTCGCGGCCATTTCCCTTCTCCCCGTCACTATACGGGGAGAAGATGCCGGCAGGCGGATGAGGGGCGGCGCTGACACTTCC
The DNA here is from genome assembly GCF_004023105.1 of Mesorhizobium sp. M5C.F.Ca.IN.020.32.2.1. Lineage (NCBI taxonomy): Bacteria > Pseudomonadati > Pseudomonadota > Alphaproteobacteria > Hyphomicrobiales > Phyllobacteriaceae > Mesorhizobium > Mesorhizobium sp. M5C.F.Ca.IN.020.32.2.1. The sequence goes on from NZ_RZSX01000923.1 coordinate 1,594, forward strand.
AATGTAAGCGCATTTTGCAGAACCGGCCAGAGACGTGCCGGTCAGTCTTCGTTCGCCTTGACCGTCACGCCAAGCGTCTTCGGCAGGTCGAGCGGGTTGGACATGGCGCCCGCCATGATCAGCGCGAACGGCACTGCCGCCGGCGGCTCGGCCAAGATCTCGAGGCTCTGCGGATCGTCGAGAAATTTGCCGACTGCCGCCGACACCTGCGCCGTCAATTCGGGATTGTTGAGCTGCGCCATGCCGAAAGGCACGATCGCCTTGGCCTGGTTGGCGATGTCCTTGCCGGACATGCCTTGCTGCTTGCCGACGTAGTCCAGCACCTTGTTGGTCAGCGAATCGTCGTCGAAGCGAATCGAAGCGCTGTTGAATGAAAGCTGCTGCAGGACGCCGAGCATGGCCATGCCTTGCGCCGAGTTGTCGGCGCCTTCGGGCTGAGCCGCTATCTTCTTCTGCATCTCCTGCAGCGACTTGATGACGTCCAACGTGTAGCCGCCGAGACCGAAGGTCATGCCAAGCGTTCCGGCATTGTCGACGGAGATGTCGTATTTCGACAGCTCCATCTTGCCGTCCGCAGGCTGCCAGGTGCCCTTCATTTCAAGGTTCCCGGTGATGTTCTGGTAACCGAGCGCGTTGATCACGTCCTTGGACTTCGGGTCCTCGACCAGCGTCAGGTCGGCATTGAACTTTTCCGTGGTTCCGGAAAATTCCATCGCCTTGCCGTCGGCCGGTGGGGTGATTTCGATGGCGAGTCCGTCCATCGAGAATGCGGTCCTGTCT
>NZ_RZSX01000924.1:0-2371 GCF_004023105.1 Mesorhizobium sp. M5C.F.Ca.IN.020.32.2.1
ATGGCGTCGAGCGACGGCGAAAGATGGACGTAGGCGAATTGCCGAAGCTCGGCGCCGGCGCGCCAGTCCGGCAGATCGTCAAGCGCCAGATGGATCATCATGGTGCCCGGCGCATGTCGGAATTTTTTCATCGCCGTGTCGAAGCCGGCGTCGCCGGAACCATCAGGCAAAAGCTTTCCGGCTAGCGCCCCGGGTGCAACGCCGGCGATCACCGCCTTGGTGGCAGTATGGGTCTCGCCGGAAGCAAGCCGCACGCCTGTCGCTCGGCCGCCGGACACCGTGATCTCGGCCACTTCAGCACCGGTGCTAATCTGGCCGCCGGCAACGGTGACCATGCCGGTCAGCGCGCGGATGATGGTGTCGGCCCCCCCCTTGCCGAGCACCATGCCGAAGCACTGGTTGGCCATCGATTCCAGATAGGGGAACACCGCGCCGCCGGCGATGTCAGGGGCGAAGTCGAGATGCATGCCCCAGGTGGCGAGCGTCGCCCTGACATGCGGCGACTCGAAATTCTCCTCGAGCCACGAGCGTGGTGATGAGAGCAGCAGCCGGCCGGTGTCGAGCGCGCCGGCAAGGCCCTTCTTGCGCCACAGGTTCCATGCGGTGCCGGCCAGCGCCCGCCCGCTCATCTGTGAGCCCAGCAGCCGAACCAGATGCTCGGCTTCCACCGGGAAGGCGCCGACCAGCCGGCGCCATGTGGCGGCGTCGGTTGCGGAGAAAGCTGCCATGCGCGACGCGGTCTTTTCCAGATCGTTGCTGACGCCGAACCACTGTCCGTCGGGAAAGGCGCTGGCAAAGCAATCGGCGACCGGCGCAAATTCCAGCCCATGGCTTTTCAATTCATTTGCATATTTCTTGTGAAAGGCCGAGCCGGCGAACAGGCTCAGATTCATCGCGCCGAAATCGTGCCGGAAGCCGGGGAGCGTGAATTCGCGGCTCTGGACAGCGCCGCCGATAGTTGCGCTGCGCTCAAAAATCCCGGTGTTCCAACCTTTGAGCGCCAGATGCGCGGCGCATGCCAAACTGTTGTGGCCTGCCCCGACGAATATGGCGTCAAACTCGCTCACACCCCACCCAACCCTATTTCCTTTATGCTTAAAGATAATTGCAGATGCATATGTTTTAGTCTAGTAGGATATTAAGGGCCGCGAAGAGCCTTGATCATCACCGAGAAAGAGGGAATAGAGACCATGGACACGCAACAACTCCTCGGCGAGGTCGCCGGCCAGCTTCTTTCAGGCACCATCCAGGTGGTCGACCTGACGGCGCCGCTCGGGCCCAACACGCCGCTGATCAAGCTGCCGCCGGAGCTGGCGGTGGACACGCCGAAGGTCGAGATCCACGCCATCTCCCACTATGACAAGAACGGTCCGTGGTGGGCATGGAATTGGCTGAAGCTCGGCGAACACTCGGGCACGCATTTCGACGCGCCGCAGCACTGGATTACCGGCAAGGATTATCCGGACGGTGCCACCGACACCATTCCGGTTCAGAATTTCGTCGGCCCGGTCAATGTCATCGACTGCTCGAAGCAAGCCGCCGCCGACAACGATTTCCTCCTCACAGTCGACCACATCAAGGCGTGGGAAGCCGAGCACGGCCCGATTAACGCCGGCGAATGGGTGGTGATGCGCACCGACTGGTATAAGCGCAACGGCTCGGAAGCCGAATTCCTCAACGCCGACGAGACCGGACCGCACACGCCCGGACCGACGGCCGAGGCCATCCAGTACCTGATCAGCAAAGACATCAAGGGTTGGGGCAGCGAGACGATCGGCACGGACGCTGGCAAAGCAGGGGGAATGGAGCCGCCATTCCCGGCGCACAGCCTGATGCACAAGGCGAACCGCTACGGCCTCGCCAGCTTATGCAATCTCGATCGGCTGCCGCCGAAAGGCGCGATCCTGATCGCCGCACCGCTCAAAATCGAGCACGGCACCGGCAGCCCGATCCGCGCGCTGGCGCTGGTGCCAAGGCATTAGGACGAGGTGGCGGTCTTCGGGAGAAGATCATGCTTGTAGGCAATGCTGTAGTGACGGGTTGGAGGTGGCAGCCTTGTAGCGCTGTCGCTCTACGGCGCCCCCCTCTGTCCTGCCGGACTGTCCGGCAGGACAGAGGGGGGCGCGAAGGAACGCCAACCCGCGCAATTGACTCCAACCTCCCGAGGACGAGGAGCAATCGCAGATGAACGCGCCCGATCACATCATCGTCGGCAGCGGCATCAACGCGCTGGTCTGCGCGGCGATGCTTGGCGGCAAGGGGGCAAAGGTGCTGGTGCTCGAGCGCAACGACCGCATCGGCGGTTGCATGCGCACCGAGGAGATCACCGCGCCCGGCTTCATCCACGACGTGATGGCGACGACCTTCGTAC
>NZ_RZSX01000925.1:0-2370 GCF_004023105.1 Mesorhizobium sp. M5C.F.Ca.IN.020.32.2.1
GTCGTGCGGATTGAAGGCGCATTCATGACCGATATCACCAGGACGGACGTATTGATTGTCGGGGCAGGGCCAGTCGGCCTGTTCGCCGTGTTCGAGCTCGGCCTCTTCGACATGAAATGCCATCTCATCGACATACTCGATCGCCCTGGCGGGCAATGCGCCGAACTCTATCCGGAAAAGCCGATCTACGACATTCCCGGCTGGCCATCGATTTCGGCGCAGGGCCTGGTCGACAGGCTCCTTGAGCAGATCGCGCCGTTCAAGCCCGACTTCACCTTCAACCGCATGGTCTCGAGCCTCGAAAAGCTCGAGGACGGCAGCTTTCGCGTCCTCACTGACGAGAACGAGGTTTTTGAAGCCAAGGTTGTGGTTATCGCCGCCGGCGGCGGCTCATTCCAGCCGAAGCGGCCGCCGATCCCGCACATCGAGATTTATGAGGGCAAGAGCGTCTTCTACTCGGTTCGCCGGATGGAGGAATTTCGCGGCCACGACCTCATTATCGTCGGCGGCGGCGATTCGGCGCTCGACTGGACGCTGAACCTGCAGCCGGTGGCCAAGAGCGTGACGCTAGTCCACCGGCGGCCGGAGTTTCGCGCGGCGCCCGACAGCGTCAACAAGATGTACGCCATGCAGGAAATGAAGGAACTGGATTTCCAGGTAGGGCAGGTGGCGGGATTGTCCGGCGCCGACGGCCAGCTTTCCTCCGCGACCATCAAAGGCCCCAGCGGCGATATCGAGGTGCCGTGCACGCGGATGCTGCCGTTCTTCGGCCTGACCATGAAGCTAGGACCGATCGCCGAGTGGGGGCTCAATCTTCACGAGAACTTGATCCCGGTCGACACCGAGAAATTCCAGACATCGGTACCGGGCATCTTCGCCGTCGGCGACATCAACTGGTACCCCGGCAAGCTGAAGCTGATCCTGTCGGGCTTCCATGAGGTCGCCCTGATGGCGCAAGCGGCCAAGCGCATCGTCAGCCCCGGCGAGCGCATCGTGTTCCAGTATACGACCTCGTCGACCAGTCTGCAGAAGAAGCTTGGCGTCGCCGGCTGACGTCCCACTCTTACTCCACGAAAATCGACCTTACCATCTGGCCTGAGCTAACCCGGCAGCCGGCCGTTCTCGATGCGCTCCATGCGATAGCGCAGCAGCCGCAGGATGCGGCTTTCGAAATTGATTGTCTCGACGCGATCGAATTGCATCTGGGCCCGGTCGTGCTTGGCAAGAATAGCGGCGGCGATTTCCGCGGCCTTGGCCTTGGCCTGCTGGCAAGTCTTCTGCGGATAGGTCGCCTTCAGCGCATCCTCGAGGTCGCGGGCATGGTTCTTGGCGATCTCGACATGGCGATCCTCATGGCGCTTGATGTCGGCGGACAATGTATCCCAAAACAGCCTTACGCCCGCATCAGCCTTGCGCGAGCGGCGCCACTCGGGAAGGATCACCTTGACTTTGAGAGTGACGTTGGCGTCAGCAATCGCGCAGGAATTCGATTTTTCTGCATAGCTGATGCGGGTGGTGAACGCCATCTGCGTGGCGCCTGGATGCCGCATCCCTGTACTTTTTACCTGGGGCCCAAGTTTCGTAAGCTGGGTTCCGATATCATCGAGCGTCCTGCCGCCGATACTAAAGTAGCTATATGTCTTTACCAAACTCGCCGTGCCCGCCGGCAAGGCAGAAAAAGCGAGCATCAGGGCGCAAAGCAGTGATCGTTTCATCATGTTGCCTCTTTGCCCACCATGCGCTACGGCCGCTGCCGGCGCAACGGAATTGATCTTTGGCGGATCACACATGGTTGATGGACAATGACGACACGGCGATGGCAACTGGCGCATGGCCGTCATCTCGACCTCGGCGGCAAAGCGGTGATCGTCGGTATCCTCAATGTCACGCCGGACAGTTTTTCCGACGGGGGACTGTTCGTTGCGCCCGAACAGGCGATGGCCCAGGCCCGCCGGATGGTGGAAGAGGGGGCCTCCGTCATTGACGTCGGTGGAGAATCGACACGCCCCGGCGCATCTCCGGTAGCCGTCGAGGAGGAGCATGCCCGTGTGCTGCCTGTCATCGAGGCGCTCGCCAGGCTTGGCAAGGCGCTGATTTCGGTCGACAGCTATCGCGAGGACACCGCTCGGCTTGCCGTCGCCGCCGGCGCCCATATCGTCAACGATGTCTGGGGCCTGCAGCGCGAACCGGGCGTCGCGCGGGTCGCTGCCGAGACCGGCGCCGGGCTGGTCATCATGCACACCGGACGTGACAGGCAAAAACTGCCCGACGTTATCGAGGATCAGTTTTCCTTCCTTAGGAAGTCACTGGAAATCGCCCGGCAAAACGGCGTTGCCGACGACCAAATCGTGCTCGATCCGGGCTTTGGCT
>NZ_RZSX01000926.1:0-2366 GCF_004023105.1 Mesorhizobium sp. M5C.F.Ca.IN.020.32.2.1
CACACGGTCATGCACACCGATGCCGGTTTTCCCCTGACCATCGGGCAAGGCTGCACGATTGGCCATCGCGCCTTGCTGCATGGTTGCACGATCGGCGACAACAGCTTGATCGGCATGGGCGCCATCGTGCTGAACGGCGCGAAAATCGGCAAGAACTCGCTGGTCGGCGCCGGCGCCCTGGTCACCGAAGGCAAGGAATTCCCCGACAATTCACTGATCATCGGCTCGCCCGCGCGTTTGGTGCGAGCGCTGGACGATGCCGCGGTCTCAAGGCTGCGCGCTTCGGCTGCGCACTACGTCGCCAACGGCAAACGCTTCAAAGCGGGACTGATGAAGGCCTGAGGCCAGCCTTGCTCAAACCTTCGGCTATGGTTTCACCGGCATCGTCCCCCAACTCAGAATCCATTGGAGCCGTGCCCGGTCATCGCATCGCGCAGCAACGAAGCGCCGGCTTCAAAACCGGCATTGTCAGCGTCCTCGAGGGCTGTCGTATAGTCGTCGATGCGGGTTTCGAGCGATGGGTCGGCGCCCGCCGCCAACAGCAGGCGGATGGCATCGACGCTACGGATGGCGACTGCATAGTGAAGCGGTGTCCAGTCGTTTACGCCCCGCATGTTGGGGTCTGCGCCCCCATCGATCAGGATTCGGACGATTTCCAGTCTGTCAGCCCGGTCGGTAGACAGTGCCGCGATGATTGCCGGAAAACCGCTGTGGTGGTGATAGTTCGGGTCCGAGCCCGCATCCAGTAAGATCGAGATGAAAGCGGCGGGACTCCAATAGATCGCATATTCCAGTGGATGTCCAAGGCCGAGTTCAAAGGGCATCTGCTCGTCAAACCAGTCGGGTGAGCCGCCGAGAGCCACACCGAGGGCCTCGAAATCGCCCGCCTTGAACGCGTCATCGATGGCCTTGAACAGGCGGTGGCGCTCGCATCGATCTTCCGGGATTTCCAACATCGCAGCGATCCGGAGGTTGAACAGCCGCCCATATTGCTCCCATTGGCAGTTGCCTGAAAGCCTCATGGGCGGGTTGCGATTGGAGAGAAGTTCTTGCGGCTGCGTTTGTTAGAATCTCATCCCGCTTCAGTCTCTTAGCTGCCGACAATCCAGCCCGCGCGTTTGGTGCGAGTTCGACTATGCAGCGGTTGCAGGCTGCCGGCAGCCGATCCTTTGCGCAGTGGTACGCCGAACTTACCGCATCGACATCAAGTTCGCGATCAGACCTGCCTTGATGTTGAGAACCGGTCGATGGGCCTCCGGATGACCGATGTCGTTCAGCTGATCGGGCGTGAAGTCGGCTAGCGCCCTGCCTTCTGCAACGGTCCGTCGCCGTCCCCTGAAGGCGGCGATCATTATTGCTACGCTTTTCCTGCTAGATCCAAACAAGTGTCTTTTCGACGCGCTGCGGTCGGCGCGAGTTTCCGTACGAGCCATTTCTAGTCTCCAATTTCGAGATCTGCGGCTGGGAACGTGCCACGCGGGTGTTTTCGGGCTGTTCGGCTGAGCGTGAAAAAAACGGAAATGTCCGATGAGCTGCCGTTAAATCGGTGTTAAATCCAACTACCGAAATGCTATTCTGCCGCGGCGGTCAAAGTCTGGAGACCATCTGTGCGCATCAGGTTGCTTGGCGGCCTCGAGGTTACTTCCCTGGAGCGCCGGCCCGTCCGCTTCGCCACGCGCAAGACTTCGCTGCTTTTTGCTGCCCTGGTCCTTGCCGGCCGCCGCGGCCATCGTCGCGAGCAGCTTTCCGAAGCCTTTTGGCCGGGACGAAGCAATGGCCAGGCGCGCAACAGTTTGCGGCAAGCACTGGTCGACATCCGGCGCTCGTTCCCGACCAGCAAAGATGCCGCCGTCTACATCGACGGGGATCACGAAGCCGTCGCGCTGTTTGCCGGCCCGGATGAAGCGGACATTTCGATCTTCGACCGGAAACTGGAGGAGGGCCGGGCGACCGATCTCGCCTTCGCCGCCGACCTCTACCGCGGTGGGGTGCTCGCAGGGGAAGCCATTCCTGAGGAACTGGATGAGTGGTTTGGACCCTATCTGAACAGGTATCAGCGCAAGGCGCTGCAGTTGGTGGATCGGCTGAGCCTCGCGCTGCCCATACCCGGCTCTGCGGAAGAGACAGCCTGCGAGGGCCTGGCAGAGAGATTGCTCGCCTCAGATCCTACCGCCGAGGCCGCCCATCGGGCGCTGATCCGGATCCACGCGCATCGCGGTCACGAAAACGCGGCCTTGCGCCAGTTCGAGCTTTGTCGAACTGCCCTGAAAAAGCAGCTGGATGCGGAGCCGGAGGCGCAGACAAGCTCACTGGCGGCTTCTCTGCAGTCCCGCGAACGAACTGGACATCAGCGGCCGGGGCCAAGC
>NZ_RZSX01000927.1:0-2357 GCF_004023105.1 Mesorhizobium sp. M5C.F.Ca.IN.020.32.2.1
GCGACATACTGAAAGCTCTCAAGGCTGCGATGCTCCACAACGGCTATCTTGAAGGCCAGATCGAACAGATCGCCGAAGCAGTCCCGGGGCTCATCAAGATCCACTACGACGGCCCTATGGCTTCGAACTAGGCGGCCTGATGCATGCCGAGAAATTATCCGACCAGGATGACGATCTGGAGCGCGACGTCGACGCCGTCATCGTCTCCTGTGACGGCGACGCGAGAGCCGCGGTTCGCGCCCTGATCGTCCAGGTCGCCTACCTGGAGCGCGAGATTCAATATTTTCGGGTCGCAGTCTCCTCAGGCTTCAGCCGGCAGTGGCATCACAAGAGATGGGAGATCGAGACTGATGCCGGGTCGGAGGATGGGTGAGCTATCTTACTCAGCGATCGACCGCGCCTACCCATATCAGGTGGCGCTGCCGGACGACATTTGCTGCATGCACAACCTGACCCTGATCATGGAGTTTTGCGAGACACGCGGTCTCAACCATCTGACGCGACACGTCACGGCAGTCTGGCCGAACGGCAAGCAGGAGCACTATCGCCTCCACTGCTTTGCCGATCTTGCATCCGCAGAGCCCTTCAGGGATCATTTCGGCGGTGTGATGTTCGATCCGAAGCGCGATCGCGAGAATGGTCGGGCACGAGGTGCATGGCACCGGAAGGATGAATACAAGAGGATTCTGGAAAGCGGCCCATTAAGAGTGCCGGAAATCTTACGGGTTTAGATCATGTGCGGTCGTTACACTCGATATCTGTCCTGGTCCGAAATTCACCGGCTCTACCGGCTCACCACGGACTGGGAGCGGCAGCGCAACGACGCGCCGGCCTACAACATTGCGCCCACTGAGGATGTTGTTTTCGTTACCGCCGGTGAGGACGGCAACCACAAGCTGCGCGAGGGCCGATGGTGGCTCGTGCCCTGGTGGGCGAAGGAGATGCCGAAGGGCTCAATGTTCAACGCACGTTCGGAGACGGTCGACACATCCGGCGCATTCAAGGATGCATTCAAATCGAAACGCTGTTTGATCCCGGCGGATGGCTTCTACGAATGGACGCAGAGCCCTGCCGACAAAGGGCGTGACCCCTGGTACATCTTTCTGCCAGATCACCGGCCATTCTCGTTCGCCGGACTGTGGGCCCACAATGATAAACTCGGCATCACCAGCTGCACGATTCTGACCGCCCCAGCCCAAGATCCGATGGTCAGTCTGCACGACCGGCAACCGGTGATCCTCGCTCCCGAGGTCTATGATGCATGGCTCGATCCAACGACGCCCGGCGGCGAGGCCAAAGCTCTGCTTTCGCACGACCTTGACGGCCAACTTCAATTCTATCGCGTCGACCGCCAGGTGAATTCGAGCAAGAACAAAGGCGGCGACGAGATGATCACGCCAATCGACATGCGAACCGCGTACGGGATCTGACAGATGAGTGACGATCCTTCATCACAGCCAGTGCCGGCGTCGCGCGCGATAGGGATCTACGAACACTATTGCGAGCATCCGGGATGCACGAAGTGGGGCGGCTGGGGCTTTCCGCGCGGGAAACAGACGATTTGGTTTTGCTGGGAACATCGCGAGTACGGAGAGAACTGAGGCCGGCTCAATATGAACGATAGGATCAATGGAAGCGTAGAGGGTTTAACCGCTAGGCCAGGCCGCCGACGAATCCGCTCAACTCGTCGAGCCGCACCATCGAGAGCCGCACTCCGCCGCGACAGCCGCGCGCCCTGCAGACAGTTTCGCGCTCCAGCTCGTCGATGTAGAGAAACTCACGCTCCGGCGACGTGCAGACGATCGCCCGCGTGAGATAGTGGACGTGGCCGCATTTTTTGCAGCGCGCTTCCAGCTTTTGATTGTCGGCGAGGTCGCCGACGCGAATGTTTCGCTTCCAGCTTTTCATCACCAGAAATCCTCCGCTGAAGGAATGCGCGTATAACTGATCTTGCCGCCTACGTGGCCGCCGCCGGGCGGCCGCCACTGGCCGAGACTGACGACCGTGCCGGCATAGCGCGTATTCAGATTGTCGATCGCCTTGCTGGCGTTTTCCCAACGCTGTCGCTGGCAATCATCATTGAGCAGCAAATCGAGCTGGCGTTCATGTGATGGCGACAAGTCGTAGAGCGTGACGCCAATCCGAAAAATCATCAGGCCGCGCGAGTGGTCCTTCCGTACCTGGTCCCACAGTTCCGAAAGCGCCGACAGTATGGCCTGGTCGTCGTTGACGACCGGCAAATGGCGCTTTCCCATCCAGGACCCGTCCCGGATCGACAGCCAAAGCCACAAGCCCCCGGCATAGAAGTTTTCTCGCCTCAGCCGCCGCGCCGCTTTGATCAGCAGCAGGCGCGAGAT
>NZ_RZSX01000928.1:0-2352 GCF_004023105.1 Mesorhizobium sp. M5C.F.Ca.IN.020.32.2.1
GCCTCCACCAACCTGCCCTTCCTCGTCTACCAGAAGGCGTTGCTGGAGTTCAAAATCGGCCAGGCATCCGCCGGCGGCATCCTCGCCGTCATTCTCGCCAACATCGTCGCCTTCTTCGCCATGCGCGCGGTCGGCAAGAACCTGGACAAATAAGGGAGGAAACGATGGCACGTGCAGTCAGCACCCAACACAAGACGATTGCGACCGCGGCCGCCTGGATCGTCGCCCTGCTGATCTTCTTCCCGATCCTCTACACGATCATCACCTCGTTCAAGTCGGAGCAGGAGGCCATCCAGGGCTTCAACCTGTTTCCGTCGGGAACCACGGAGAGCTATACCGCGGTGGAGGCGCAGAGCGGCTACTTCAAGTTCTTTCTCAACTCCGTGTTCCTGTCGGTCGGCTCGACTATCCTGGCTTTGCTCGTCGCCATACCGGCGGCATGGTCGATGGCGTTCTCGCCGGGCAAGTGGACCAAGGACATCCTGATGTGGATGCTTTCCACCAAGATGATGCCGGCCGTTGCCGTGCTGTTCCCGATCTACCTGATCTTCCGCGATACCGGATTGCTCGACAGCCGCATCGGTCTGATGATCATGCTGATGCTGATCAACCTGCCGATCGTGGTGTGGATGCTCTACACCTACTTCCGCGAAATCCCGGGCGAGATCCTGGAAGCGGCGCGCATGGATGGCGCATCGCTCTGGAACGAGATCGTCTATGTGCTGACGCCGATGGCTGTGCCGGGCATCGCCTCGACAATGCTGCTCAACATCATCCTGGCATGGAACGAGGCGTTCTGGACGATCCGGCTGACCACCACCGAGGCCGCCCCGCTCACCGCCTTCATCAGTTCCTTCTCAAGCCCTCAAGGGTTGTTCTGGGCCAAGCTGTCGGCGGCCTCGACGCTGGCGATCGCGCCGATCCTGATCATGGGCTGGTTCAGCCAGAAGCAGCTGGTGCGCGGCCTGACATTTGGTGCCGTGAAGTAGCGACGTTGCTCGAAGCATCTGGCGAAAAATAACCCCTCGGGGAGGAAACCATGGGAAACATCACGCTCAAGCACGTCTCCAAGTCGTTCGGGTCGACGATCATCATTCCGGGCATCGACCTGGTCATCGAGAACGGCGAGTTCGTCGTCTTCGTCGGCCCGTCAGGCTGCGGCAAGTCCACGCTGCTGCGACTGATCGCCGGGTTGGAGGATACCACCGCCGGCACCATCAACATCGACGGCCGCGACGTCACCGGCGAGGCGCCAGCCAAGCGCAAGCTGGCCATGGTGTTCCAGTCCTATGCGCTCTACCCGCACATGACGGTGGCCAAGAACATCGCCTTCCCGCTGAAGATGGCGGGAGAGGACCAGGCGACCATCGATCGGAAGGTGAAGGACGCGGCGCGCATCCTGAACCTCACCAACTATCTCGATCGCCGCCCCGGCCAGCTCTCCGGCGGTCAGCGCCAGCGCGTCGCCATCGGCCGCGCCATCGTACGGCAGCCATCGGCTTTCCTGTTCGACGAACCTTTGTCCAACCTCGACGCAGCACTGCGCGGCACCATGCGGCTGGAGATCAGCGAGCTGCATCATCAGCTCAAGACGACGATGATCTACGTCACCCACGACCAGGTCGAGGCGATGACCATGGCCGACAAGATCGTCGTGCTCAATGCCGGCAACATCGAACAGGTCGGCTCGCCGATGGAGCTCTACAAGACGCCGAAGAACCTGTTCGTCGCCGGCTTCATCGGTTCGCCCAAGATGAACCTGATCGAAGGCGCGCCGGCGGCCAAACATGGCGCCAAGACCGTCGGCATCCGTCCCGAGCATATGAACATCTCGAAGACTTCAGGCGAATGGAAAGCCACGGTCGGCGTCGCCGAGCATCTCGGCTCCGACACGCTTTTGCACGTGCAGGCCGACGGTGTCGGACCGCTGACGGTGCGCGCCGACGGCGAACTGGCCGCCCATCACGGCGACACGATCTATCTGACGCCGGACAAGACCAAGCTGCACCGCTTCGGCGCCGATGGAAAGGCGATGATGCAATGAGGCTGAAGGGTAAATCGGCGCTGATCACCGGGTCGGCGCGCGGCATCGGCAGGGCGTTCGCCGAAGCCTATGTCCGCGAGGGCGCCATGGTCGCCATCGGCGACATCAATCTCGAAGCCGCCGAAAAGACCGCTTCGGAGATCGGCGGCAACGCTTACGCCGTGAAACTGGACGTCACCGACCTCGCTTCGATCGAGGCGGCGGTCAAGGCGGTCGAGACAAGGGCCGACCGGCTGGATATTCTGATCAACAACGCCGCTCTGTTCGACCTGGCGCCGATCGTCGAGATCAGCAAGGCGAGCTACGAC
>NZ_RZSX01000929.1:0-2350 GCF_004023105.1 Mesorhizobium sp. M5C.F.Ca.IN.020.32.2.1
GGTCCATGGCCGTGCTGACAGCGGAGTTGCCGGCACTGCTCCGCGCGTAGGCCGTGATCGCCGCATCGATGCCGGCATGGTCGCTGGCGGCCAGAAAGTGATGCGGTGTATCAGGCGACAGCGACCGCACCGCATCGAGTTCCTCCCTCAGCCGGCGAATGTCGGGCGACACGTCAAGCCCAGGTTCCGGCCGCGAAACCGCGACGCGCGCGCTCATCCTGATGTCGAGCGCATCGTGAACGTCGCGAAAGGCGATCGACGTGACATTGTTGCCAAAGAAATCGGAAAAATCCGAGCGTTCGCTCGGCGCCGGTGCGAAGGACAGCGAAGCGGCGATCACGCGCTGCACGCCCGCTACCGTCGGCGGCAGCACGCGCACCTGATGGCGGCCGCCGCCGGCCGCAGCATCGTAATCGTAACGTAGCTTGAGCCTGATATCGTAGAGCATGCCCGCCTTTATCCGAACCCGTCCCTACCCGAAATAGGATTTGGCGAGGCTGTTGTAGAGGCCGCCGATCTCGTTGGCGAGATCGGCCAGGGCCGGCGCCGTCATGTCCGATGGCTCCTTGATGGCGATCGCCGTGTTGAGCTGCAGGATCTCTTTCGCCGCCGGCGACATGTGCCCCTCGCCGCCGACAGCAGGCAACAGCGCGATTTCGGCCTTCAGCCGCTCGAGCTGGAACAGGATGGAGCGCGGGTTGAGCGGATCGAGCACCAGGAGGTCGATCACAGTGCGCCGGCCGGCCTGCACCGGATACTGCCGCCGGTGGGTCATGACGCTGTCGCCGATCTCCAGCATCATGTCGAGCGCGCCGTCCGGCGCCGCAGCCCTGGTCAGCCTGGCGAGCGTGCGGGCAATCTGGATGACGCGTTCCAACCGCCGGCCGATCTCCAGGAAGCGCCAGCCGGTGAAGCGGTACATATTCTCATGCAGCAGGCCGGAAAACCCGGCGAGCTTGCGCAGGATGACCGTCATCGCCCGCGTCGCATCATCGCCCGGCGCCACCGTTGTGGCGAATTGATGAATGGTCTTCGACAGATCCTTCAGCGCTAGCCAGCCATCGGGCGAGAAGCGGTCGCGGATTTGTCCGGCGCTGTAGACGGCGCTGTCCAGTGTGCCGATCAGCCCCGGCGGGATCGCGGTTTCGACGTCGATGCCGAACGGTTCGAGATAATCTCTGATATCGGCAAGCAGCGGCATGTCCGGGTCGGATGCCTCGGCCAGCCGCACGTGATAGGCGCGCAGGATGCGCACCGTGTCTTCCGATCGCTCGATATAGCGGCCGAGCCATGTCAGGTTTTCCGCCGCGCGGCTGGGCAGGCTGCCCGGCAAGGTGCGGGTGAAGGTGTCGTGCTCCTGCGGCAGCAGCGTCTCGCGCTCCACCGGTCTGTCGCTGACCACCCACACATCCGCCGCCTGGCCGCCGCGCTGCATGGCGATTGCCGTCGGGTCAAGCGAAAAGCCGACGCGGGCAAAGCCGCCGGGCATCACCGTCCAGCCTTCCGCGGTTCGCGCCAGATAGACGCGCAGGGCTGCTGGTCGCGGCTCCAGCCAGCCGCCGACATAGACCGGCGTGGTCGAAAGCGTCACCGCTTCCTGTCCGACGAAGTCGCCGCCGTCCCTTTCGATCCGGGCTATCAGTTCGGCCCGCTCCCCGGCAACGAGCGCCGAGCCCAGCCTCGTGGAATCGTCATCCTCGAAGGCAAGCCGCGTCGACAGCGCCGGACCGATCACCATGCGGTCGAGGTTAGCCAGCACATGGTCACGGTCCGCGTCCCGCCCGCACCACCACGTCGCGACACTCGGCAGCAGAAGTCCCTCGTTGCGCAATTCGCGCGAAATCTTCGGCAGGAAGGCGGACATCGCCCGCGTTTCCATCAGCCCGGAGCCGAGCGCGTTGATGGCTGAGACGGCTCCCCGGCGGATCGCCTCGACCAGCCCTGGCGTGCCGATCTGCGACTCCGCCCGCAACTCCAGCGGATCGGCGAAAGCGGCGTCGAGCCGTCGCCACAGTACGCTGACCGGCATAAGCCCCGAAACGGTGCGCACCATAAGCCGGCCGCCGGAGACGGTCAGATCCTCGCCTTCAAGCAACATGATGCCGAGATAGCGGGCGATATAGGCATGTTCGTAATAAGTTTCGTTGAGCGGCCCCGGGGTCAGGATGGCGACACGGCCGCCTGATACCTTGGCCATGCCGTTCAGCGCGTCGCGAAAGCGGCGGAAGAAGCCGGCAAGGCGATGCACGTGCATCTCGCCATAGATGTCGGACAGCGCACGCGTGGTTGCGACGCGGTTTTCCAGCGCAAAGCCGGCACCCGACGGCGCCTGCGTGCGGTCACCCAGCAC
>NZ_RZSX01000092.1:0-11398 GCF_004023105.1 Mesorhizobium sp. M5C.F.Ca.IN.020.32.2.1
CGTCCGAACCGGCCGGCGGTTCGGGCATCGCTGGCTCCGCAGTCGCGGCTGGAGCCGTTTCTGCTGGTTTTGCGGGCTCGGCCGGAGCGGGCGCAGCCTCGGCCGGCTTCGCCGGTTCCTGGGCCGGTTCCTGGGCCGGTTCCTTGGCCGGTTCCGCCGCGGCGGCGGCCGTGATCTCGGTGATGCGGCCATCGAGCTTCGGCGTATAGGGCCGATGTGCACTGAGATAATCGGCGACCACCTGTTCGAGGCCCGGTCCGTAATCATAGGCGTTCTTGGCCTTGTCGGCGAACACCTTGTAGCCGTCGCCGCCCTGGCGCACATAGTTGTTGGTGGCGACCAGGTAATCCTTGTCCGGATTGATCGGGGTCCACGCGCCGCCTTGCATGACTTCGACCGACTTGACGCGCCCGGCATTCGGGGCAGCCGATTTGTCGAATGAGTACTTCAGGCCGGCAACCTGCGGGAAGCGTCCGGCGCCGTCCTCGATCTGGCTGAGACCGTTCTCGAGCCCGGCAATCAGATCCTTGCCGGAAATCTGGAAGGTCGCCAATGTGTTCTGGAACGGCAGCACGTTCAGCACTTCGCCCATGGTGACGGTGCCCTGGTCGATCGAAGCGCGCAGACCGCCGCCATTCGTGATGACGATCTCCACACCCTGGTCCTTGACGCGGTCAAGGACGGCATCGGAGACGAGATTGCCCATCTCGCACTCGCGGGTGCGGCAGTTCTCACGGCTGCCGTCGATCGCTTTGGTAGTTTCGGCGACCTCCTGGTTCTTCAACGCCTCGATCGGCGCGCCGAGCTCCTTGATGCGGGCAAGCACCGCGGGATCTGGCGTGATCGATTTGTCGAGGTAGATCGGGTCGCCGCTGGCTTGCTTGACGACGCCGTTGTCGTCAAACACGACCTTGAACTCGCCGAGATATTTCGAATAGGACGCCGCCTGGACGACCGGCACTTTATAGCCGTCCGGATTGTCGACCATCGTCGGGTAGGGGCCTTCAGCCTTGGGGTCGGTGTTGGACAGCAGCGAATGGCTGTGGCCGCCGACCACCACGTCGACACCCGGAATCTTGGCGATGACGTCGCGCTCGCGCTTGTAACCGATATGGGTGACCGCGATGATCTTGTTGACGCCTTCTCCCTTCAGCTTCTCGACCTCTGACGTGATCGACTTGACGTCGTCCTCGATCGTGACGTTAGGGCCTGGCGAAGCGAGCTCCGGCGTGTCGTTGGTGACCGCGCCCACGACGCCAATCTTCTGGCCGCCGACCTCGATCACGATCGACGGTTTCACGCGGTCACCCAGCTTGGATTGCGCGTTGGCCTTCACATTGGCGCCGAGCACCGGAAATTTGATCATATCCAGGAACGGCGCCAGCGCCGCCTCGCCGTCGTCGAACTCGTGATTGCCGACCGCCATGGCGTCGAATTTCATCTGGTTGAGGAATTCGCCTTCGGTCTTGCCCTTGTAGGTGGTGTAGAAGAGCGAACCCTGGAAATTGTCGCCGGCGCTGAGCAGCAGCACGTTCTGACCTTCCAGCTTCTTGCGCTCCTGGCCGATCGCCGTGATCAGCCGCGCCGCGCCGCCGGTGCACTCGCCCTTGGCCTCCTCTTCGGCAGAGCAGGTCGATTCATATTTGTTGTTGCTTTCGATGCGGCTATGCCAATCGTTGATGTGCAGGATGTTCAGCGTGTAGTCGGCAAAGGACACGCCGGCTGACAGGCCAAGCGTAGACGCCGACAGCGCGGCAATGGCGGCGATCTTCTTCATCTTCGTCTCCCGGATGACCTGTTTAACGCCCTTGCTCGACTGGAACATAACAGCCAGCTTTTCGCCCATGTTCACATCGCGTTTTAGGTGATGCAAGCGGAATCGGGGCCAGCTTTGCCGGCGCAAAAAGGACGGCGTCCTCAAGCCGCCGTCCTTTGCAAAGCAGTTCAGTATGGGCTCAGGTGCGTCGCGTCAGCACAAAGTTCTGCCCGCTCGCACTGGTGCAATTAAGCTGCGAGGTGGAGATCAACAAGCAGTTGAAGCTTATCGGCGTCTGGCGGATCAGCGAAGTGCCATTGATCGCGACCGAAGTACCGCCGGTCATGGTGTAGCTGCCGTCGGCAAGTTTCTGGCCGGTGTCGGTCGCGACGGTATTGAAGCTGCCGGCGGCGAAGGTCGACAGGCCGGTGCCTTGTGCGTCGATCCATGAGCCTTCGACCGCGTTGCGCGTGGCCAATGACGGCCCGCCCGGGCCGGCGGTGGTGCACGCCGCCAAGGCGACGGCAGCGGCCGCGACAATGCCGGCCGAAAGCTGTTTGCGCGCAATCGTCATCATCAAAATCCTCTCCTCTCGCATCGGCCGGAAAATCGATCCGATTTTTCGGAAAGCACGATGCGTACATTCAAAGCGCTATACTTTATGCGTCCAAATGGACGCATACGTCGCTCTAGGCCCCACCTTTCCTTCAATCGCCCGATTTCCAGGCGATTGCAAGGCAGTGAAACATTGCTATCGAACGAGGATGTTGCACTATCGAACGAGGATGTTGCGGAATTGCCATGGGTCGTTTTTGTCGAGGTCTTCCGGGAACAGACCAGGGCGGTTATCGAGCGGCGTCCAATCGGTGTAGTAGCCCTTGATCGGCCCCAGATAGGGGGACTGCAATTCCAGGCAGCGCCTGTAGTCCATCTCGTCGGCCTCAACGATGCCGGCCTCGGGATTTTCCAGCGCCCAGACCATGCCCGCCAGCACTGCAGACGTGACCTGCATGCCCGTGGCGTTCTGATAAGGCGCCAGCTTGCGCGCTTCCGCCAGCGACAGTTGCGAACCGTACCAATAGGCGTTCTTGTCGTGGCCATAGAGCAGCACGCCTAGCTCGTCGACACCGTCGACCAGTTCGTTTTCATCGAGCACGTGATGCACGGATTGCGCCTTGCCGGCGGCACCGAACATCTCGTGCAGCGACAGCACGGCGTCGTTGCAGGGGTGGTAGGCGTAGTGGCAGGTCGGACGATATTGAACCTTGCCCTTCCTGCCGCGCAAGGTGAAAAAGTCGGCGATCGAAATCGACTCGTTGTGCGTCACCAGGAAACCGTATTGCGGACCGGGCGTCGGGCACCAGCTGCGCACACGCGTGTTGGCGCCCGGCTGCTCCAGATAGATCGCGGCCTTCGAGCCATGCTTGTGCTTCTTGGCATTCTTCGGCATCCACGTCTCATGCGTGCCCCAGCCGAGTTCGGCCGGTTGAAGCCCTTCCGAGATGAAGCCTTCGACCGACCAGGTGTTCCAGAACACGTTCATCGGCTTCGGCTTCTTGGTGCGCTGTGTGTCGCGCTCGGCGATGTGGATACCCTTGACGCCGGCCTTCTTCATCAGCCTGGCCCAACTTTCGCGATCGTGCTGCGCGGGCTCCGAGAACTCGAGGCCGAGATCGGTGGCGAGGTTGACCAGAGCCTGCTTGACGAACCACGAGACCATGCCTGGATTGGCGCCGCAGGTAGAGATTGCGGTCGCCCCGCCGGGACGCGCGTGCTTTTCTTCGATCATGGATTCACGCAGCGCGTAGTTGCTGCGGCTGGCATTGTCGGCCTTGGTATCGAAATAGAAGCCGAGCCACGGCTCTACGACGGTGTCGATGTAAAGCACACCCAGCTTGCGACAGAGCCGCATCAAATCCACTGAGCCGGTGTCGACCGAGAGGTTGACGCAAAAGCCCTGGCCACCGCCTTTGGTCAGCAAAGGCGTCAGCAGCTTCTTGTAGTTCTTCTTGGTTACCGCATCCTGCACGAAGGTGATGTCGCGCTCGTCGAGCAGCTTGCGATCGGTATCGCGTGGGTCGATGACCGTCATGCGGGACTTGTCGAACTTGAAATGGCGCTCGATCAGCGGCAGCGTTCCCCGCCCGATCGAGCCGAAGCCGATCATCACGACAGGGCCGGTGATCTCGCCGTAAACGGGCCAGTTTTCATTCGCCATTTTATCGATTACTCCCTCAGACACGCTGAAAAGCCGGGGCGTTCTTTGCCGGACGGCCAAGCGCTACAACCACAGATCATTGTCATAAACCAGCGAAAAACCGCGAGCTACGCCGCATTCGCCACGTGGTTAAGAGGACGACCAGCCGATCGTGGCCGTCAGAACCTTGTAGTCGCGTTGGGCAAAGTCGAGCGCCAGCAAATTGCGCGGCGAAAGATGCGGCGAGCATTAGCTCTCGTCGACGGTTCCCGATCCGGGTCGCAGCACGATGCCTCGGCGACTCTTCCGCAAGCGCTCACAGCTTTGGCCTACAGGCCAAGCATTCTGCGGATACGCCAATCTATTCACCCTTGCGGCAGATCGCGCGAGGTCACATCGGCGATTGACTTGTGAATCCGGATCGTCTCGATTTTCTTGCCGGGACGCATTATGCCGATCACCGTTTCGATGTCGGGACAGCCATCTTTGCGGCATACGAGCTCCGTGACGGACACCACGACGTCGCCATCGAGCCCGCGGGCCTCGCGAACCCAGACCTTGATCTGGCTGGTCTTCTCCGGCAGGGCAAGCCCGCGCGGGGCGAGTGGGTTCGCGAGGCGTTTCATAGACAATCCTGTCCCAAAGGCGCCTTGCCGAATCTACGCACTCAGAGCCTCTACAGAGTCCACGTCGACACAGCATTTGAGGAAGCCGTCTTCAATCACGCCCTTGGGCAGGTTGCGGCCGATAAACACCAGCCGGCTCACGCGCTTCTCCCCCTCTTTCCAGGGGCGCTGGTGGTCGCCTTCGAGCAGCATGTGGACGGCCTGGACGACAAAGCGGTCGTCATCGCCCTTGAATGCCAGGATGCCCTTCATGCGTAGCATGTCGATGCCGAATTTCTGTGTGATCATCTGGATCCACGGCAAGAATTTGCCCGGATCGATCAAAGCTTCTGTGACGAGAGAAAAACTGGTGACGTGATCGTCATGCTCATGCTCGTGTTCTGCGTCGAGAAAGTCCGGCTCGACTTCGAGGACACGGTTCAGATCGAACGCGCCGCGATCCAGAACCTCGTCGAGTGGAACATTGCAACGTGTGGAATGCTTGATTGCAGCCGTCGGGTTGATCCTGCGAATGCGCGCCTCCACTGCATTGAGTTCGATCGGCCTTACCAGGTCGGTCTTGTTGAGTATGACGATATCGGCGAAAGCGAGTTGCTCCTGCGCCTCGTGCGCATGATCCAACTCGCCGAGGAGATGCTTCGCATCGACGACCGTGACGATCGCGTCGGATCGCGCTCAGGCTCTCGATCCTGTGAACCAGGCCCTCCTCGATGAGCCGATCCAGCGCGCGATAGATCTGTAGCGGTGAGCGGAGCCCCTTCCTGGCGAAGGAGTTCAAGCAGTTCGTAGGCCCCCATTGGCCGCTCGGAGCGCGCGAGCGCACCGAGAACCAACTGCTGATTACGTCCAGGCATCCGTTGTTCCTTAGTGTTCCACGCAGTTTCGAGCACAACGGTCACCGTGAGTTATAACATAACGTTTTCGATTGACGAACGTGATAATATAACATAACGGATCGTCAAGAGCGGGGCTGACTTTGATGCTTTCCGCGGAGATGGAGCAAATGGCGGTCGGTGTGACCTTTCAAGACCTTACGCTGGGCTACAACAGCCATCCCGACGGAATGATCCGGCCCGGCAGTCATCCGGTCGGCGGGCGTACATTCTTCCATCTTTGCCGGCGCGCAGTGTGCTCGGCACGCGTCCGGCATATGTCCCCACAGAGCCACTTGAACAGAAGGAGTATCGAATGTCCTGGACGCTGAAGCTTGCCGCCGTAGTGGGCGTCATAACATCATTGCCAATCATCCCGTCGGTGGCCGCGGCCGAGAACCTCAAGGTTGTCGCCAGCTTCTCGATCATCGCCGATTTCGCCAAGAATGTCGGCGGCGACCGTGTCGACATCATCACGTTGGTCGGCCCGAATGGTGACGCCCATGTCTACGAACCGAAGCCGGCCGACGCGGCCACCGTCGGTTCTGCCGACGTGGTGCTGGTCAACGGCCTTCAGTTCGAGGGCTTCCTTCAGCGTCTCGTCGAGGCGAGCGCGACGAAGGCGCCGGTCGTGGAGTTAACCAAAGGCGGCGAGGTGTTGCGCAACACCGAGGAAGAAGGTCACCACGATCAGGATAAGGCCGCCAAGGGCGGGGAAGGGCACGCCGCGGAGGCGGAAGAGGGCCGTGAGGAAGGGCACCATCATCACGGCGAGTCAGATCCTCATGCATGGCAGTCGGTGCACAATGCCGAACTCTATGTGAAGAACATCGCCGATGCCTTCTGTGCCGCCGATGCGGCCGGCTGTGACACCTATCGGGCCAATGCCCAATCATACGGCCGGCAGCTCGAGGGACTGGAAGCGGAGATCAAAGCTGCTGTAGCTGAGATCCCCGAGGACAAGCGCACGATCATCAGATCCCACGACGCCTTTGGGTATTTTGAGCACGAATACGGCATAAAATTCCTCGCACCGGAGGGCGTCTCCACCGAATCTGAGGCTTCGGCCTCCGACGTCGCGGCCCTCATCAAACAGATCAGGCAAGACAAGGCTTCTGCAATCTTCGTGGAAAACGTCACCAATCCCCGCCTGATCGAACAGATCGCCAGCGAGACGGGCCTGAAAGTCGGCGGTGAACTCTACTCCGACGCCCTGTCGGATAGGAACGGCCCGGCTGCGACCTATCTCGAGATGATGCGGCACAACATCACGACGATGAAAGGCGCGATCCTCGGAAGCTGACCGCCACGGAGCAATCCGCCTCTTCGTCGACCACAATCAGTTATGTGATAACATTCAAGGAGAATACCGTGAGGACAAATTGGGCGTCAGCCACGGCCATCGCGCTGTTTCTGTCTCTATCAACAAGTGCTGCCCATGCCGAGGAGGTGACCGCCTGGCGCCTCTTCATCTCAGATCACGCGGACCCGAAGGTGACCGTAGTCGATGCAGTCGATGGCGAAAAGCTCGACACGTTCCATCTCAAAGGGCCGGCATCGCTCCATCGGAGCGAAAGCGGCCGGACCGTGTTCGCCGTGCAGGGCGCGGCCGGCGTCGTTACCGGGATCGCGAGCGGCATTTCCTTCGAGGACCACGGCGAGCACGGCGACATCGACGTCGAAGCGCCGAAGCTTGCCGGCGTCGAGATCGCAGGCAAGAAGCCGTCGCATTTCGTCGAGCATGACGGAGACCTCGCCGCTTTTTTCGACGGCGAAGGTGTCGCCCGCATCATCTCCGAGAAGGCCGTTCTGGAAGGCAAATCGGATTTCAGGGAAGTGAAGACGGACGCGCCGCAGCACGGCGTGGCAGTCGCCTATGGCTCCCATGTTCTCCTGTCGGAGCCGAACAGGGAAAAGCCGGACGAACTCCCGGTCGGCATCAGGGTCGCTGACGAAGCCGGCGCGCCGATCGGCGGCATCCACGCCTGCCCCGACCTCCACGGGGAGGCGTCTTCCGGCAATATCCTGGCTTTCGCCTGCGCGACCGGTCTGCTTGTTGTCACCGATGGCGACGGCACCCCGGCGATCCGTCACCTACCCTATGCCGACAGCCTGCCGGACGGCAAAACGACGACGCTGATCGGCGGCAGAGGCCTGCAATATTTCCTCGGCAACTACGGCGCCGACAAGGTGGTGCTGATCGATCCGACGGTCGAGAGCGACGCATTCCGGCTGATCAGCCTTCCGACGCGCCGCGTGCATTTCGTGGTCGATCCCGTTCGTGCGAAGTTCGCCTACGTCTTCACCGAGGACGGCCAGCTTCACCAACTCGACGTGGTGAAGGGGGAGATCGCAAACTCGCTCAAGCTGACCGAGCCCTATTCGATGGACGGTCACTGGAGCGAGCCGAGGCCGCGCGTCGCGGTCGCCGGCGACAGGATCGTGGTTACGGATCCTTTGAAAGGCGTGCTGCGTCTCGTTGATGCGACATCGTTCGAGAAAACCGGCGACATGGCTGTCGAAGGCAAACCCTTCAACATCGTTTCCGTGGGCGGCTCCGGTCAGATCCCACGAAGGCGAATAGTCGCTCCTCCCAAGCGGCTGCCGCGCGTCCGGCCCATTCTTGCCGGGCCGGACGCATCTTCCCAACTCGCAAAGCAAAACCATGCTCGAGACAAAGTCGTGGGCGTGTCGTCTGGTGCCTTTTCGCTGCGTTTTCAGCCCAGCCGCGCCGGGATCAATCCGCGCAGGGAATTGCCGACGAACAGCGCTTTGGCCGATTTCAGATCATCCAAGGTGTAGATTGCTTCGCGGGCGCGGCCTTCGTCCAGCAATTCGCCGCGCAGTACGCCAGGCAGCAGGCCGCAATCGAGCCGCGGCGTTGCCAGCGCGCCGTCGCCGAAATCGGCGAAGAGATTGGTGATCGTGCCCTCACAGATTTCGCCACGCTCGTTGGCCAGCAGCACCTCGTCGGCCCGGCTGATCAGATATTCGGCTCGCGCCCGCTGATAGGTGTCCCGGCGACTCGTCTTGTGGCGCAGCAGCGTGTCGCTTGAATCGAGCCGCACCCGCGCCAGTTGCAGCCTCCACACCTTGTCGGCTGCATGCGGCTCGTAAGGCAGCGCCGAGACCGTTACCTTGCCGCTGCGCGACAGGACGAGGCGTGTGCGCAAGGCCATGTCCGGCCGGTCGACGGCGTTCCTGAGCATCTCGCCGACCTTCTGCGGATCGCAGGCAAAACCCAGTTCGGCTGCCGAGCCATAAAGGCGGGCCAAATGGCGGTCGAAACGGAGGAAGCCTTGGCCCGGCTGCCAGCGCATGGTTTCGATCAGCTCGAAATCGGCGGTGTTCCCGTCGCGTAGCGCGCTTTCAGCAGGCACTCCTGATACTCCTCCTCGGCGGTCGAATCGAAGACGACGCCACCACCGATATTGTAGACGGCTTCGCCACTGGAAAAGAGCGATATGGTGCGGATCGCCACCGAAAAGCGCATCCTGCCGCCAGGCGCGATCCAGCCGATGGCGCCGCAATAGACATCGCGCGGCGTGGCTTCCAAGTCGTGCAGGATTTCCATGGCGCGGATTTTTGGAGCGCCGGTGATCGATCCGCATGGAAACAGCGCAGCGAAGATCCGGCGGATGGTGAGGTCGGGCAAGAGCTTGGCCCGCACGCGGCTCACCATCTGATGGACGGTCGGGTAGCTCTCGATGCGGAAAAGCTCCGGCACCTCCAGCGTGCCGACCTCGCTGATCAGCGAGATATCGTTGCGCAGGAGATCGACGATCATCCGGTTCTCAGCCTGGTTCTTCTCGTCGTTGCGCAAGAACGCCTTCAGCCGCTTGTCCTCCGCCTTGGTCGCGCCGCGCGGGGCGGTGCCCTTCATCGGATGCGTCTCGATCATGCCTTCGGCGTCGACCTCGAAGAACAGTTCCGGCGAACGCGACAAGACGACCGGATCGCCGAGTGCGATCAGCGCGCCGTATTTCACCGGCTGGCGCTGCGTCAGCGCGTCGAAGGCGGCCAGCGGATCGCCCGACCACTGCGCATGAACTGGGAAGGTCAGATTGCCCTGATAGCAATCGCCCTTGCGAATGTGATTGTGGAGCCGCGCAAAGCGTTTTGCGTAGTCTTCTGAAGACCAGGCAGCCCTTGCATCGAAGATCGGACCGTTGGTCGCCGGCGCGTTGCTGGGCACGACCGCCTGTTCGACAGGGGCGTCGAAGATCCCCAGGCAGACAAGCGGGGCGCGGCGTCCGCCCGGCAGCAGCGGAACGAGCTTCGGTTCGAGCAGGTAGCCGGCCTCGTAGGAGAAATATCCGGCCAGCCATTTGCCAGCGTCATGCGCGGCCTGGGCGATTTCCAGCGCCGGCAGGAAATCCTCCGCCTCATGCGCCACGATGATGTCGGCCGGACGGTCGAAAACGAGCTGATGCGCGCGCTCGTCATTTCTGAAAATTGCAGAGGGCAGGGGCATGGGACTCGGATGCTGCGATCGATGACGCCAGCTATCGCTCTATATGGGGGCTCGAACGCGCGCAATCGAGAGAGCGGCGTCTCAAGACGCAAAGGCAGCCTTGGTGCAAAAGCAAACCGGCGGCAGCTCGAAGGCACCGCCGGTCTGTTATGTGCTCGATACCGCCAGGCAATTCAGGTGTTGCTCGCGGTTCCCCCGGTCGGGAAGCGGCGCGCGAATTCCTCCTCATCGCCGGCGGCAAGCAGTTTCGCCTGCTCGATCCAGCGCTCACGCTCGATGCGGCCGTCGAAGTTCAACGTCTCCTCGATTCGCTTGACGTCGGCGGCCGTCCAGGCGGCGATTTGCGCATAGGTTGTGACTCCGAGCCCGTTGAGCAGTCGCTCGTTGGCCGGGCCGATGCCGATAAGGCGGCGCAGATTGCTGGCTTTGCCAGCCGCCGCCTTTGTTGTCGCGGCTTTCTTTGCCGCTGACGCAGCGCTCTTCGGTGCAGCCCCCGTTTTCGATGCGGGAAGTTTTGGCGCACTTGCCTGCGACGCGCTCGCTTTCGACGCACTGGCCTTCGGCGCGGCCGCGGCCTTCGCGGCCGCCGGTTTCTTGGACGTGGTCGTGGCTGGCGCGGTCTTTGCTGGCCCGTTCTTGGACGCGGTCTTTGCCGGTGTCGACTTGGCCGGCGCGGTCTTGGCCGGCGCGGATGTCGCCATCAATGCCGACGGCGCAGGGATTGCTGCCTTTGTCGCACCGGTCTTGGTGCCTTGTGCCTCGCCCAACTGGCGCGCCAGGTCGGCGCGGGCGCCGCGGCATACTTCCAGCTCGCCGGTCAGGCGGTCGGCGTCGGCGCGCAGCCTGTCGCGCTCGCTGCGCGTGCGGTCCATGTCACCGCGCAGGCTGTCGAGCTCGCCACGCAGGCGTCCCCAGATGAACCAGCCAACCAACACACCTACCAGGAACGCCAGGAGCATGTAGAAAAAAGTGCCCATTGTCTTTCTCTCCAGTCCGATCCATCTGCCGTGGCCTGGAGTGGTGACCTTGGCACAAGGACCATTCAATGGTGGCTCCGCTGTTCGCGGAACAGCCGGCTTAGATCGAGCTGTCGGCGACCGGCTTTTCCTGCCATGGCCAACGGCCGCTGTCGCATTTGCCGAAGCGCCGTGACCGGACCGAAGATTTTTTCCTGGCCTGAGCCCCGCGCCCGACTGAGCTTGAGGCGGGACGCTATCATACAGCTTCCGGAAAGCTAACGGAAAAATTCCACGGAGAGTTATTTAAGAACAGATATTTAGGGCCAAGAATAGAATGGTCTCAATATGCATTGCGGCTAAACTGTTCTGTCAGCCCCGGATGTTCAGCGCTGTGCGTCAATTGTCCAAAGCTTCGAGCTCGTCGATCAGCCCGCCGATCACGCCAAGTCCGATCTGCCAAAAGGCAGGGTCTGTGGCGTCAAGGCCGAAGGGTGCCAGGAGCTCGGA
Organism: Mesorhizobium sp. M5C.F.Ca.IN.020.32.2.1; assembly: GCF_004023105.1. NCBI lineage: Bacteria > Pseudomonadati > Pseudomonadota > Alphaproteobacteria > Hyphomicrobiales > Phyllobacteriaceae > Mesorhizobium > Mesorhizobium sp. M5C.F.Ca.IN.020.32.2.1. The sequence continues at coordinate 11,392 of NZ_RZSX01000092.1, forward strand.
ATGATGC
>NZ_RZSX01000930.1:0-2346 GCF_004023105.1 Mesorhizobium sp. M5C.F.Ca.IN.020.32.2.1
CCGCCCGCCCAGCCGGTCGAGCCGGTCGCGGCGCAGCAGTTCGACCGCGGTGGCGATGACTGCGAAAATGGCCTTCTCCTGGCTATCAGGCGCGATCGGCGCGAAGCCATCAGCATATTCCTCTGATATGAAGGCGGTCGATATCAGCCCTTCCCGCCAGCGCGGATGCTGCATCAGCGCCGCCAGGAACGGCATGTTGTGCTCGATGCCGTCGACGACGAAGCTGTCGAGCGCCTCCGACATGGCGTTGATGGCGGCGAGCCGCGTCGGTGCCCAGGTGCACAGCTTGGCGACCATCGGATCATAGAACATCGAGATTTCCGAACCCTCGGTGACGCCGGTATCGTTTCGGACGACGACGTCGCCGAACCGTCCCTCTTCCGGTGGCCGGTATCTCGTCAGCCGGCCAATCGACGGCAGGAAATTGCGATACGGGTCCTCGGCGTAGAGCCGGCTTTCCACCGCCCAGCCGTTCAGCTTGACATCGCTTTGCTTGATAGCGAGCTTTTCGCCGGCAGCTATGCGGATCATCTGCTCGACCAGATCGATGCCGGTGACGAGCTCGGTTACCGGGTGCTCGACCTGCAATCGTGTATTCATTTCAAGGAAATAGAAGTTCTTTTCGCTGTCGACGATGAACTCAACCGTGCCGGCGCTCTGATAGTCGACCGCCCTGGCCAGCGCCACCGACTGCTCGCCCATGGCTTTCCGGGTCTTGGCGTCGAGGAAGGGCGAAGGCGCCTCTTCGACGATCTTCTGGTTGCGGCGCTGGATCGAGCATTCGCGCTCGCCGAGATAAAGCGCGTTGCCGTGCGCGTCGGCCAGCACCTGGATCTCGATGTGGCGCGGATTGACCACGAACTTCTCGATGAAGACGCGGTCGTCGCCGAACGAGCTTTTGGCCTCGGACCGCGCCCGGTCGAACCCGTCGCGCACCTCGGCCTTGCTCCAGGCGATGCGCATGCCCTTGCCGCCGCCACCGGCCGAGGCCTTGATCATCACGGGATAGCCGATCTCGCCGGCTATTTTCTCGGCATGACCGGCATTCTCGATGACCCCAAGCCAGCCGGGTACCGTCGATACGTTTGCAGCATTGGCGAATTTCTTCGATTCGATCTTATCGCCCATCGCCCTGATCGCTTTGGGTTTCGGGCCGATGAAGATGATGCCTTCTTTCTCCAACGCTTCACAGAAGGATGCGCGTTCGGACAAAAACCCGTAGCCGGGATGCACGGCTTCAGCACCGGTCGCCTTGCAGGCGGCGATGATATTCTCCGGCACCAGATAGCTCTGCGCGGCCGGCGAAGGCCCGATATGCACAGCCTCGTCGGCCATCTCGACATGCACGGCGTCGCGATCGGCATCCGAATAGACCGCGACGGTGGCGATGCCCATCTTGCGCGCCGTCTTGATGACGCGGCAGGCGATCTCGCCGCGATTGGCGATCAGGATTTTTGCGAACATGCGGGTTTTATTCCCTCGGCTGCCTTTCTTTTATGGGCTTCGCCCGGCCGGTCAAGGCAAGTTGGCGCATATCCCGGGCGCAAGTCGGCTGGCGCCGACCAAAACCCGGCCACGAACTGTCAATTCGTCCCATAGTCCAGCACCTGCAGATACGCTAATGCTCGGCCTCGATTGCAGATTTTGCCCTGAGAGGAGATTCCCGATGAAAACCCGTGCCGCTGTCGCTGTCGCCGCCGGAAAGCCGCTGGAGATCCTGGAAGTCGACCTCGAAGGCCCGCGCGACGGCGAGGTGCTGGTCGAGATCAAGGCGACCGGCATCTGCCACACCGACGAATTCACGCTGTCGGGCGCCGATCCTGAAGGCATTTTTCCGGCGATCCTCGGCCATGAAGGCGCCGGCATCGTCGTCGACGTCGGCAAGGGCGTCACCTCGGTCAAGAAGGGTGACCACGTCATCCCGCTCTACACGCCGGAATGCCGGCGATGCCCGTCCTGCCTGTCCAGAAAGACCAATCTGTGCACCGCGATCCGCGCCACGCAAGGGCAAGGCCTGATGCCGGACGGCTCGTCGCGCTTCTCGATCGGCAAGGACAAGATCTTCCACTATATGGGCTGCTCGACCTTCTCCAACTTCACCGTGCTGCCCGAGATCGCGGTGGCCAAAATCAATCCCGACGCGCCCTTCGACAAGATCTGCTACATCGGCTGCGGCGTCACCACCGGCATCGGCGCGGTGATCAACACCGCCAAGGTCGAGATCGGCGCCACGGCCGCCGTCTTCGGCCTCGGCGGCATCGGCCTCAACGTCATCCAGGGGCTGCGCCTTGCCGGCGCCGACATGATCATCGGCGTCGACCTGAACAACGACAAGAAGCCCTGGGG
>NZ_RZSX01000931.1:0-2342 GCF_004023105.1 Mesorhizobium sp. M5C.F.Ca.IN.020.32.2.1
GTGCCGGACGTTCAATACCGCTACGTCGTCGTAGATGGCCGAACCGTCCTGGTCGACCCATCCACCCGCAAGATTGTGAAGGTCTACGACTGACACGAACTCTTCGGACAGACGCCCGCCCTGCCGAAGTGCGCGGCGGGCTTTTTGTTTGGAACGAAGGCCAGCGCCGGACGCGCTAACCGCGCGTTTTCGGGTTCGAGTCTAGCGCGCTTTTCGACGGATTAGCGGCCAATTTGGCGGATCGCCGATCCCTTACCAACAGCGATTTCTTTGTTCTCGCCGGCAACTCATCGCCATTAGCAGTCGCTCCGCCATGCTTCGCGGCAATCGCATAGTCGGCTCTGTTCGTTCTATAGTCTTTTTTGTGCACAGTTATCTTCCGATTCAGAAGATTAACGCGGCATAGCGCCCGGCAGTTCCGAAGGTTGCTAATGTGCGAGACAACGCGCTTCGCTCCGGCGGGACGGCCCAGCGGCTTGGTTGCGTGGGGGGACTGGCAGCTAGAGGCCGCTGGGCCTGACCAGCGAGCACTGGGGAGTCGTCGCCTGGCTGGCGAATCCATGCGCTCAAGCTAATGGAATCGAAACATGCAAACGAAGTACGTGGCGGTAATTCCGCTGTGTAGAATGCCCCGCAATGGGTCAGCCATTTTCCGACGATGGCTCCGTGGAGGCGTGGCGGCCCCTACCCCATCCGCCAGCAGGTTGAATTTATTGGGGACAGTAGTGGTACCGTTGGCTGGGATCGAACCAGCGACCTCCGGATCCACAATCCGGCGCTCTAACCATCTGAGCTACAACGGCACGTTTGCCTGAGCGGGAGTGGGTGGAACGTTCATTCTCCGGGACCCGCTCTGTCGTTCGGCGATGCGTCAATACGGGCTATCGGAGTTTAATTCAAGGCTTTTGGCCGCGCATGGCCCCGAAAATCAGAATCGATTTTCGGAAAGGATCATGCGCAAAATCCAAAGTTCTACAGCGTCCTTTGCGCGTCCAAGAGGACGCGCAGCGCTGTCGGCAAAGAGTGCTCCGGCATCGACATCGTATTTCGCCGGGCAAAGAAAAAGGCCGGCGGGAGGAGGTGCCGGCCTTTTCCTGTTACGAGCCAGCGGGAGGAGGTGCTGGCTGGTCACCCCGGAGAGCAGAGGGAGGAGGTTCCACCCGCCGGGTATTCGCTTGACCACTATATCGCACATAATCCTGTTCGAAGAAATGCGACCTTTTGTTGCATCTTCGAAATATGCGCAAATATTAGGCGGCCTTGATTTCGCTCATCGCCTTCTCGAAGGCGGTCTTGATCGGCTTGGAGACGTCCTCGGCCGCCTTGGAGGCGACGGTCTGGAACTCCTTTGCCTGCTCGACGGTCATCTCGACGCGCTTACGCAGGAATGCGGTCTGCAGTTCGACGACCTCCGACAGCGACTTGGCGCCGATCAGCGCTTCGAAATGCGAAAGGCCGGCTTCGGTATTGGCGCGCAGAGCGGCGATGGTCTTGAGCGACAGGTCGTTGGAAACGGTCTTGGCGGTCTCAAAGGTCGACTCCAGAGCCTTCTGGGTCTCTTCGGCGCCGGTCTTCAGCTTGGCATAGGCCTCTTTGGACTGCTCCACGCCCTTTTCCGCGAAAGCGCGGATCTGGTCGGTGGCTTTGGAAGCGTCGAAGCTAGGGAATTCGACATTTTCAGCGGTCTTGGTCCTGGACATTTTCCATCCTTTGCAGCGGCAGCGGCTTCGACAGAAAGCCGTCTCGTTCATGTATGATGGCAATATAAAGGCAAATTTTGTGCATTGCAATATCTTTGTTGCAGCGCACCATAGAATTTCGCTCCCAACGTTAACCACGAGCCCAGAGATTCCGGCGGTTGCACGCTATGGCTTGTGGACCTTCGCGCCGTCGGCTTTTATTAACAAAGCGTTAACCGCAAACTGCCGCTCTGTGAGGGTTCCCAAAGCGCATGCCGTCCGAAAACTACTCCTTCCTCGACGTCGCCGTGCTCGACGCGGTCCGCCAGCGCTTTGCCGCCGGCGACGCGATCGCCCTTCTGTCGGCAGACCTCGAACAGGTGATCTGGGCCAACGGACCAGGGGCAGCGGTGTTCGGCTACCCCGACATCGAGGCCATCATCGGCGCCTCGACAGGCTTGCCGCTGATCGCCAGGCGCCAGATCATGGCGACAAGCGGCTTTCCACAGATCGGTCGCGACCGCGCCATCACGGTGCGGCTGGCAACCGGCCTGACCAGCCGCGCGGTTGGCTTTCTGGCCAGCGCGGTGACAATGCCTGACGGTGAAAAAGCGATCATGCTGGCGGTGCCGGCGGCACAGACCGGCTCGCGCAGCACCGAGA
>NZ_RZSX01000932.1:0-2341 GCF_004023105.1 Mesorhizobium sp. M5C.F.Ca.IN.020.32.2.1
AGCAGGAAGACCGCGCGATCCTCGCGGTCTTCCTGCTCGAACTCGCGATCCGGGTGGTCGTCTATAGGACGAATTTCTTTCGCGATCCATGGCGCATCTTCGACCTTTTCGTCGTCGGTTTCGCGCTCATCCCCGCGACCGGTTCGCTCTCCGTGCTGCGGGCGCTGCGCATCCTGCGGGTCCTGCGCCTGATCAGCATCGTTCCGTCGCTGCGCCGAGTCGTCACCGGCTTCATCACCGCCCTGCCCGGCATGGGCTCGATCATGCTGTTGCTCGGGCTGGTGTTCTACGTCTTTGCGGTGATGGCGACGAAGCTCTACGGCTCGTCCTTTCCCGAACTGTTCGGCGGCATACCGGAATCGCTCTTCACGCTTTTCCAGGTCATGACTCTCGAAGGCTGGTCGGACGGCGTGGTGCGCCCGGTCATGGCGGTCTATCCGACCGCCTGGCTGTTCTTCATCCCTTTCATCATCGCGACCTCGTTCACCGTGCTCAATCTGTTCATCGGCGTGATCGTTTCGGCGATGGAGGCCGAGCATGAAGCCGTAGAATCGGCTGACAGGGCAACGCTGCACAGCGATCAGGCCATCATCCTCGCGGAGTTACAGGCGCTGCGGGCAGAGGTTCGCGAATTGTCCGGCGTTCGCGGCTAGATCGCCTCATTCGGCGCGACAGGTACTTCCCCGCGAACATTGCAGAACACAGCCATTCCTATCCGTCGGCGGCCTCTGATGGTGTAGTGCCGTGAAAAAGCCCGCCGCTCCATTTGCGAAGCGGCGGCCCCCCCAGATTACCCCCGATTGCCAGGTCAAGGTGCCCCCCGGCATTGCTGACCGTGCAATTGCGGCGCCAGACCCAGTGATCCATTACGGGACACCTATGCCAACGACGCAAGATAGGTTCGCCGATTCATATTAACTGTGGCTAATATGTCACCGTGGTCGGAACGGACTAAAATCGAGAGCGCCGGCGAGGCTGGGCGGCCTCACCCCTTGGCGAGTAATGCCTCGACCTCTTGTAGCGTCGGCATCGACGGCGCCGTGCCGGGCCGGGTGACCGAAATGCCGGCGACGGCGCAGGCGAAGCGGACCGCTTGCAGCGGTTCCACCTCTCTCGCAAGTGCTGCGGCCAAGCCGCCATTGAAGGCATCGCCTGCTCCGGTGGTCTCGACCACAGCGCCGGCATTGATCGCGCCGACATAGTCGGAGCGGCTGGCCGTTTGCAACAGCGCGCCTTTGTCGCCGAGTGTTACAATGACCGCGCCGACGCCCTTTTCGAGCAGGCTGTCGGCGGCGCGGCGGGCGTCGTCGATGGAAGACACCTTGATACCGGTCAGTTCCTCGGCCTCGGTCTCGTTCGGCGTGACATAGTCGCAGAGCGTATAGATGCGGTCAGGAAGCTTTGCCGCCGGCGCCGGGTTGAGGATGGTCGTCACGCCTGCCCCGCGCGCGATCTCCAGCGCTCGCATCGCCGCCTCGATCGGCTGCTCGAGCTGGGTGACGAAGACGCCCGCCGAGCGGATCAGGCCGGCGTTAGCCTCGATGTCGTCGGGCGAAATCAGCATGGCCGCACCCGGACTGACGATGATGGCGTTGTTGCCGGTGGTCTCCTCGACGAAGATATAGGCCGCACCCGTATAACTCTCCGGCGTGTCGATGACGGCGCTCTTCACCCCGGCCTGCGCCCAGGTCTGCCTAGCCATATCGGCAAAGGGATCGACGCCGAGGCGCGTCAGGAAAGCGATGTCGGCACCGAGACGGCCGGCCGCAACCGCCTGGTTGGAGCCCTTGCCGCCGGGGCCAAGCGTGAAGGAAGTTCCAAGGAGCGTCTCGCCCATGCGCGGCTGGCGGGCGGCGCGGTAGGCAGTGTCGGCGACGAAGACGCCCAGTATGACGACAGGCTTGCCTGGCATCTCCCTACTCCGCATCCGGCGGAACGACGCCCTTGCGGAAGGCGAAACAGCCATAGAAGCGGCGCTCGCCGGTCTGGATGACGCAATAGGCCTTCTTGGCACGTTCGTAGAAGGCGTAGCGTTCGACCGAGATCATAGGCCAGGCCTTGCCCTCAGCAGCATCGATCTCTTTTTGCACTTCTTGCTGCACTGCGGGAATCTCGTCCGGCTTGCCGACGATCTCCATGCGGGCGGCCGCATCGTCGACGAAACTGTCCAGCGGATAGAGCGACAGCACCGCCTTGACCACGTCCGCGGCCGGCGCATCGATGCGCAGCAGTCGGCCGAAGACGGTCTGGTGGGCCACCGAATCGGAGGGGAAATTGGTGTCGGCGATGATCAAATCGTCGCCGTGGCCCATCGCCCGAAGCGCCTGGAGCACATCGGCAT
>NZ_RZSX01000933.1:0-2340 GCF_004023105.1 Mesorhizobium sp. M5C.F.Ca.IN.020.32.2.1
GCCGATGCACGCGCCGCACGGCAATGTGAAACCGCGACGGACCTATCTGTCGTATAGTCTTAAACTCATGCATGGGAGATCAGAGATGACCGGCATTGAAAAACCCGCCGCGAAACGATTGACGAACTTCGCCAGGGGCGCGCTCGCGGCGCTGATGCTTGCGGCGGCCGGCGCCGCCTTGTGGCAGACGCCGGCAATCTCGGCCGAGAAGGCGGTGGTGATCCCACCGCCGGCGATGGACGAAAAACCCGCCGCCGGCACCGCCAAGGCGATCTTCGCCGGCGGCTGTTTCTGGGGTGTGCAGGGCGTGTTCCAGCACGTCAAGGGCGTGACCAGCGCCGTGTCCGGCTATGCCGGAGGCGACAAGGACACCGCCGTCTACGAGACGGTCGGCACCGGCCGCACCGGGCACGCCGAAGCCGTCGAGATCACCTACGAGCCGTCAGAAGTGACCTACGGCCAGTTGCTGCAAGTGTATTTCTCAGTCGCGCACAACCCGACGCAGCTGAACTATCAGGGTCCGGACCGCGGCCCGCAATACCGTTCGACGATCTTTGCCGAAAACGATGCCCAGAAGAAAATAGCCGAGAGCTACATCGCCCAGCTCGACAAGGCCAAGGTGTTTCCAGAGCCGATCGTGACCACGCTGGAGACCGGGAAAACCTTCTATCCGGCCGAAGACTATCACCAGGACTTTTTGACGCTGAACCCGACCTACCCCTATATCGTCTACAACGACCTGCCCAAAATCGAGAATTTGAAGACGCTATTCCCAGACCTTTACAGCGAAAAACCGGTGCTGGTGCTGGCCGCCAACAAGAGCTGATCTTCTGCGACGCGCTTAGAGCAGCGAGCGGGCCAGCAATGCCCGCCTACTGCACGCCTAGAAACTGCCTGAGCTCAGGCGTCCTGGGATTGGCGAAGACGTCCTCGGGGGCGCCGATCTCGTGGACGCGGCCCTGATGCATGAACACGACGCGCGAGCAGACGTCGCGGGCGAAGCGCATCTCATGGGTGACCATCACCAGCGTCATCCCTTCCGCGGCCAATTCCCTGACGACAGCCAGCACTTCGGCAACGAGTTCGGGGTCGAGCGCCGAGGTGATCTCGTCGCATAGCAGCGCGATGGGCTGCATGGCGAGCGCCCGGGCGATGGCCACGCGCTGCTGCTGGCCGCCGGACAATTCGTCCGGCAAGGCGTCGAACTTGTGGGCGAGACCGACGCGGTCGAGCATTTTTCGCGCGACCGCTTCGGCGTCTTTTTTCGGCGTCTTCTTCACCACCATCTGCGACAGCATGACATTGCCGCCAGCGGTGAGATGCGGGAACAGATTGAACTGCTGAAAAATCATGCCGACCTTCAGGCGCAGCGCCTTGAGATGCACCTCGTCGGGCAGGAACTGGGCGCCGGCGACGACGATCGAGCCTTCGTCGATGGTCTCCAGCCCGTTGATGCAGCGCAGCAGCGTCGACTTGCCCGAACCGCTCTTGCCGATGATGGCGACGACCTCGCCCGGCGCGATGTCGATTGAAATCCCCTTCAGCACCTCGTTGTCGCCGAAGCGCTTCTTCACCTCAGTGATTGCGATGAGCGACATTGAGCTTCCTTTCCAGGAGCTGGCTCGATTTCGACAGCGGCCAGCACAAAGCGAAGTAGATGAGCGCGACCAGACCATAGACGGTGAACGGCTGGAACGTCGCGTTGGTGACGATCGAACCGGCCTTCGACAATTCGACGAAGCCGATGATGGAGGTGAGCGCGGTGCCTTTCACCACCTGCACCGAGAAGCCGACCGTCGGCGGCACCGCCACTTTCAGCGCCTGCGGCAGGATGACGTAGCGCATCTGCTGGAGATAACCCATGCCGAGGCTGGCGGACGCCTCCCATTGACCCTTGGCGATGCTCTCGACGCAGCCGCGCCAGATTTCGGCGAGGAAGGCGGCGGTCCACAGGATGAGCGCGACACAGGCGGCAAGCCAGGCGGGAACGTCGATGCCGAACAGGCCAAGGCCGAAAAAAGCGAGAAAAAGCTGCATCAGGAGCGGCGTGCCCTGGAACAGCTGGATGTAGCCGCGTGACAGCAGCCGCAGCCACTGCCGCCCGCCGATGCGCAGGAAAAGCAGGGCCGCACCGACGATGCCGCCACCGACGAAGGAAACCAGCGAGAGGACAACGGTCCAGCGGGCGGCCAGAAGCAGGTTGCGTAGGATGTCCCAGAAGCTGAACTCGGTCATGGCGCCTGTCTCATCGCGACGCCTTCCTTGGAAACAGCATCCAGCCCAGGCCGGCCAGCAGCTGGCGCAGCAGGATGGCGAGGGCCAGGTAGATCAGGGTCGAGA
>NZ_RZSX01000934.1:0-2338 GCF_004023105.1 Mesorhizobium sp. M5C.F.Ca.IN.020.32.2.1
AAGAACAGCAGCGTGCCGGACGGCAGCATGGAGAGATGGGGCAGGCCTTCGATCAAGAGATTGGCGCCGATCCACTCCGGCTTGATATCGGCGATGCCCATCCGCTGGGCGACGATCGCCAGCTCGTCCGCCGCCACGATCGACAGCTGCCGCTCGTTGCGCATCTCGGTGCCGCGTGGATACCAGGGCTCGCGCCCGCCCGAGCGCCGCGTCGCGCCAGCGTGGAAATCGCCGTCGATGCCGTTGAAGCCGAGCCGCAATTCATCCACCGCGCGTGTCTCGAAATGATCTGATGGCGCGACGTAAAGCGCGGCAACCTGCGCGGCAAGCTTCCGCGCCGGGATGATTTCGACCGGGTTCTCGGTCTCGGGGAAGAGATCCAGCATAAGGCTTCGCTCCGTGCGTGATGCCAGGCAATTAGCCGCAGTGAGCTCACCAGGTCCAGTCTAAAGCACTGATGCTCCAATCAAGCAGACTGATGCGATTACAAACCGGCGCCCGCTAATGCTGGTGCCGTTCGCGCCAAGACAAATCAGAGCATGCGCAATAGCGCCCCGCCAATCGAATAGCCGGCGCCGAAGGCGCAGAGCAGGCCATAGTCGCCGGCCTTCATGTCGGCGTGGTTCTCCGACAGGGCGACGATCGCGCCCGCGCCTGCGGTATTGCCGAGGCGCTCCAGCACCATCGGCGCACGGTCATGGCCGACCTCATGGCCGAACGACAGCTTCAGGATCATGGCGTTCATCCGGGCATTGGCCTGATGCAGCCAGAAGCGCCGGATCGCCTGCGGCGTCAGCCCGTGCTCGGCCAGGAACTCGACGATGAACTTGTGTCCGGCGACGGTGACTTCCTTGAACACCTTGTTGCCGACCTGCTTGATCAGATTGCCTTCCAGATTGATCATATATGGATCGTCCTGGGCGGTGCGCGTGTAATAGCCGAGATTGGTGCGAATGTTGTTGGACATCTGCGTCCAGGTCCGCGTGTCGAGCACCTCAAAGCGTCCCGGCCGCTTGTCGCCCTGGGCAAGCCCCTCGACGATCATCGAGACAGAAGCATCGCCGAAGATGAAATGCGTCTGCCGGTCGCGGAAATTGAGATGGCCGGTGATGATCTCGGGCGTCGTGACCAGCACGCGCCTGTGTGCGCCGGCCCGTACCAGATTGACCGCAATGTGCAATGCCGCCGCCGCCGATGAGCAGCCAAGGCCCATATCGAAACCAGCGCCCTTCGTGCCCATCGCCTGCTGCATCTCGATGGCGATCGCCGGATAGGGCCGCTGGTGATGCGAGGCCGAGCAGATCACCAGGTCGATATCCCCAGGCTCCAGGCCGGCATGGTCGAGCGCTTTCCTGGCGGACGCGATGCCGAACTCGGCCTCCAGCGACAGCGCATCGTCCGGCCGCGCCGGAATGCGCGGCGCCATGCGGGTCGGGTCGAGAATGCCTTCGCGCTCGATCACATGGCGGGTCTGCACGCCCGAAGCATGGACGATGAAGGCACTGTCCGACTTCTGCAGCAGTGTCTCGCCCGAAGCTTCGCGGCGGACATTCTCCATGTCGACCCAGGCATTGAAGCTGTCGACCAGTTCTTCATTGGTGATTGAAGGCTCGGGGATTTCAACGCCGATGCCGCTGATGATGACGCGATGCATTTTTCAGTTCGTCCCCATGCGCAGCGTTGCGGCTTGATGTGGGCGCCGCGAAGACTGGGCGCAACTGTTTTTCCTACCTGGTGGGCGTTTACGCCGGCTTAAATCAAGTGCCTGAGACAAAAGACCACGACCTTGCGTGGCTGAATGCGCATGGTGGTAAAACCGGGTCAAGCGCCGCCAGGCACTGCCTCTCGGTGTGGCTCCGTTTCTAAGCGGATCGCCGCGCAACGATGAACAAGCGCGGGAAACGCAGCAGCACCTTGCCGTTCGCCGTGTTCGGATAGGCCTCTGCTATCCTGGCTATGTAGCGCGTGAGAAAAAGCGGGCGCTCGGCCTCGTCGAGCGGGTCGAGGAACGGCTTCAGCCCGGTCGACTTCAGCCATTCGACGATGGCTTCGGCACCGGCCAGCGGATGATTGTAGGCGGTGTGCCAGATGTCGAGCCGGTCGGAGAACGGCGACAAAATATCGTAGTAGAACGACACCGGCGGCAGCGGCCCGCGCGCAGCACCCGCGAGCTTTTCGGCAAACGGCATTTCGGCCGCCGTCTCCCGCATCAGCCGGTGCGAGGGCTCGCTCATATTGTCGGGCATCTGCACGGCAAGCGCGCCGCCCGGCGCCAAAAAACCCATCAGCCGCTGGAAGATCGCCGGATGCTCCGGCAGCCACTGGAACACTGCGTTGG
>NZ_RZSX01000935.1:0-2338 GCF_004023105.1 Mesorhizobium sp. M5C.F.Ca.IN.020.32.2.1
AGGCGGTGGAATGAATGCCTGAGCTTGCGGCCATCGGCCGAGAAGGTCATGCGGACCGCCAGCGCCGGGCGGTCCTGGCCGTCGCGCAGCGAACAAAGGTCGTTGGAGATGCGCTCCGGCAGCATCGGCACGACGCGATCCGGGAAATAGACCGAATTGCCGCGCTTCAGCGCCTCGCGGTCGAGCGCGGTGCCATAGCGCACATAAGCGGCGACATCGGCAATCGCTACGGTAACCACCACGCCGCCGGGGTTCTTTTCGTCTGGATCCGATATGGCGAACACCGCATCGTCATGGTCCTTGGCGTCGGCCGGATCGATGGTGACCAGCGGCAGCTCGCGCCAGTCCTCGCGGCCGGCCAGCGTCCCCGGTTTGACCGCCTCCGCCTCGGCAATGACGTCTGCCGGGAAAACATGCGGAATGTCATGCGCGTGGATGGCGATCATCGAGACCGCCTTTTCGCTGGTCAGCGAACCGAGCACCGCCAGCACCTTGGCTCTGGGCAGTCCATAGCGGGAGGCCCGCGCCGGCTCGACCTCGACCAGATCGCCGTTCTTGGCGCCGTTCTGGAATTCCTTGTCGACCACCAGCTCCGGCTGGCGTCTTTCGACAGGCTCGATGCGGAAGGTGCCGTCCTGCAGAACGCGAAAAACGCCGAGAACGGCATCGGTGCGCTTCTCGAAGATCTTCATCACCCGCCCGGTGTAGGCGGGGCCCGTCGCGTCATCTGTTGGAAAGGTCTTGGCCAGCACGCGGTCGCCGATGCCCGGAGTCGGGCCGCCGCCGCCGCGCGACACGCGGATCGCGATGACGGGCGGCTCGCCGTTGCCAATGGCTTCGGTTGGGTGCGCCAGCAGCACGCCGTCGGCGTCGCGGCCAAAGATGTCGAGCACGGCGACATGGGCGAGGGCGCCGACGCGGGCCAGCCGCTTGCGTTCCTTGGTCAGCAGGCCCTCATCCTGCAGGTCGCGCAAAATGTCTTTGAGCCAGATACGGTCCTCGCCGCGCAGCGCAAACGCCTTGGCGATATCGCGTTTTCCTGAGCGATCCGGATTTTCGGCGATGTAGCGCAGGATCTCGTCGCGGGACGGCCGGTAGTTATCCCTAACCTTGGCTCTCGTGTCGGCGGTGCGCAGATCGCCATGACTTCTTCCGGATACCCTGCGCGCCACGATGCCCTATCCCTTTTTGTTGGCCACTTTCTTGGCCGCCGGTTTTTTGGCCGCCGCAGGCTTTTTGGCAGGTGCGGCCGCTTTGCGGAAGGGCTTTCTGCCGCCATTGCCGCCCTTGGCGTCCTTCTCGGCAATCAGCGCCACCGCGTCCTCGATCGTCACCGACTGCGGGTCCTTGCCCTTCGGCAGCGTCGCATTGACCTTGCCGAAATTAACGTAAGGCCCGTATTTGCCGTCACGCACGACGATCTTACCGCCGCCAGCCGGATGCTCGCCGAGCTCCTTCAAGGCGGCGGGCGTGCCGCCATTGCGGCCGCCCGGGCCCTTCAACTGCTTCTCGGCAATCACAGACACGGCGCGGTTGAGACCGATCGAGAACACGTCCTCGATATTGTCGAGATTGGCGTAGGTGCCGTCATGCAGCACGAACGGGCCATAGCGCCCCAGCCCGGCCGAGATCATCTTGCCGGATTCCGGATGCTTGCCGACGTCGCGCGGCAGCGACAGCAAGGCGAGTGCCTTTTCGTGGTCGATCGAATCGACCGTCCAGCCCTTGGGCAGGCTGGAGCGCTTGGCTTCCTTTCCGTCGCCGCGCTGGATATAGGGGCCGAAACGACCGCTGCGCAGGGTGATTTCCTCCGCCGTGTAGGGGTCCTTGCCAAGCACCTTGGTGCCGTCCTCGCCATTGCCGTTTTCGCCATTGGGGTTGGCGGCGTCGCCGAGCTGGCGGGTGAAGGAGCATTCGGGATAATTCGAACAGCCGACAAAGGCGCCGAATTTGCCGAGCTTCAGCGACAGGTTGCCGGTGCCGCATTTCGGGCAGATCCGGGGGTTCGAACCGTCTTCCCGCGCGGGAAACACCAGCGGCGCCAGTTCTTCGTTCAATGCATCGAGCACGTCGGTGACGCGCAATTCCTTGATGTCGGCGACGGCGCCCGAAAAATCCTTCCAGAAATCGCGTAGCACATCCTTCCAGGCGAGCTTGCCGTCCGAGATTTCGTCCAGTTTTTCCTCGAGCGAGGCGGTGAAATCATATTCGACATAGCGCTCGAAGAAGCTTTCGAGGAAGGCCGACAACAGCCGCCCCTTGGCCTGCGGTACAAGCTTGCGCTTGTCGATGGCGACATAGTCGCGGTCCTCGAGCGTCTTCAGGATCGCCGTATAGG
>NZ_RZSX01000936.1:0-2335 GCF_004023105.1 Mesorhizobium sp. M5C.F.Ca.IN.020.32.2.1
TCGATGCCATACTGGGCATGCCTTCACCTCGGAAGCGATGATGGAGGCACAGTCGGCGGAGGCGGACGAGATATTGTGGAGCCTGCTGCGGGCGCACCAGCAGCGGGCTGAGTTTACCAGACGAATGGCTGAGCGGGAAAAAACGAAAAACCGTCCCGAACTCGCCACGCAGTTGCGAGATCGGGCCAGAGAGTATCAAGCGGATGCCGAGGTGATCGAGCGAATTCTCGAGAGCAGGCGGGTAACGGTGGCGGGAAATGGCGCAACGGCAGAAGAAAGCAACGAAAGCGGAGCCGCAGACTGAGGTGAACAGTGATCCCGGGTCGCCGGCAGGTGAGTCCTGCGCAATCGTCGGCATCGGCGCGTCTGCTGGAGGCATAGCGGCTCTACAAAAATTCTTTCCCAACGTTCCGCCAGACAGTGGGCTCGCCTATGTGGTGATCCAGCATCTGGACGCCGAGCACGAGAGCGTGTTGGCAAGTATAGTCCAGCGCTGTACCTCCATTGCGACTCAGACGGCAAGCGAGGCGTCCGGCATCGAGCCGAACAGGATTTACGTAGTCCCCCCAGGCGTCTCGGTGACGGTGAAGGACCGCAGCTTTCATATTGAGAAGATGACGACCACCCGCACCAAGCGCACGCCGATCGATGACTTTTTCATCTCGCTCGCGATGGAGCAGGGGGAAAACGCGGCCGCTGTCATTCTCTCTGGCACGGGCAGCGACGGCACCATCGGACTGCGTGCCATCAAGGAGCATGGTGGACTTACGCTCGCGCAGGAGAGCGCCGAATATGACGGCATGATGCGCAGCGCCGTTCAGGCCGGCCTCGTCGACATGGTGCTCCCGGCGGAAGAAATGGCAGCAGCGCTGGCGGACTACTTCCGACACGCAAACCGCATTGCAAGCGACGGCGAAGCGGACCGCCGCAAGCGCGATGTCTCCGAACAGCTTTCCCGCATCGCTGCCCTGCTTCGCACGCGCACCGGGCACGATTTCAGCGGCTACAAGGATAACACCATCCTCAGACGCATACAGCGCCGGATGCAGGTATTGCAGATCGACGATCCGGTCGCATTCTATGAACGGTTGAAGGAGGAGCCGCAGCAGGTGGATCTGCTGTTCCAGGACCTGCTGATCGGCGTGACGAATCTGTTCCGGGATCCACAAGCGTTCGATACATTGGAACGCCTCGTCATTCCGAAGCTATTCGAGAACCGCAAGGGAGACGAAACTATAAGGGTATGGGTACCAGGTTGCGCCACGGGAGAGGAAGCCTATACGATAGCCATGCTCCTCAGGGAAAATGCGCCGAGAGGCGCGGCATCGCCAAAATTGCAGATCTTCGCGACCGACATCGATGAGCGCGCTTTGGAAGTCGCGCGAGCCGGCCGCTATCCGGCTGCCATCGCTACAGATGTCACGCCAAAGCGGCTCAAGAAGTTCTTCTCGCGCGAGGACGGAACCTACCGGGTCGCCACCGATCTGCGTGAAATGTGTCTGTTTTCAGCGCACAATCTGTTGCGCGACCCGCCCTTTTCCAAGCTCGACCTGATCTCCTGTCGCAATCTCCTCATCTACATAGGGCCTGAATTGCAGGAGAAGATCATTCCCATCTTCCACTATGCCCTGCGAAAGGATGGCTATCTCTTCCTTGGCTCTTCGGAAAACGTCACCCGCCACGGGGGGCTGTTTGCTACGATCGACAAGGCAAGCCGCATTTTCCAGAGGCGTAGCGGCGGAGCGATACAGAAGCTGCCAGAGTTTCCGCTTGCCGCCGCGCCCAGGCGGGCAACCCAGCATGCGCGCCCGAGGGCGACGGGAGGAGGCGCGCAGGAGAGCGCAGAACGCCTTCTTCTTAATCGGTATTGTCCCGCATACGTCGTCGTCAACGCAGCCGGCGAGTTGGTGCATAGTTCGGGAGGCACCGGAAAATACCTCGAATTGGCGGCCGGCGCTCCCGACAACAACGTCTTCGCAATGGCGCGGCGGGGCCTGCGAATGGATTTGCGGGCTGGTCTCCACAAGACTGTCAACACCGGGCAAGTGTCGATCCAGAACGAGATCAGCGTTGGCACCAACGGCGGGCGGCAGACCATCAGCCTTGTCGTGCAGCCGCTGCCGCCGGATGGCGCGGCCGACCCTCTCTATATGCTCGTCTTCAGGGATGTTGGCGGCATCAAGCCGGAGCTTGAAAGCGAAGCGACTTCCGACGATGTTGAAAGCGCAAACGTCAGCCAGCTCGAAAAAGAACTGCGGGAGACCAAGGAGCGGCTGCAGATCACCACGGAAGAGCTGGAATCCTCGAACGAGGAACTGAAGTCCTCCAACGAAGA
>NZ_RZSX01000937.1:0-2334 GCF_004023105.1 Mesorhizobium sp. M5C.F.Ca.IN.020.32.2.1
CCCGCCACGTTTGCGGCGCGAAATTTGCTGGTCGGATTGCGGCAGCCAGGCCAAAGAGCCACCTAATTTCTTGCCCGCCGGCCGTTTAGCAACGCCTCGGTGAGCGTGATCTCGGTCAGCAGCGCCTGCTTCGTATGGTCGTTGATCTCACGGCTGCGAAACATGGCGAGCACCGCGCCTTGAGCGCGTGGCGACTTGCATGGCTCTATACCGAACGGCGCTTTCCGGACCCGGCGCGAAGCGCGCCCTCCAGCCGGATCAAAAGGCCGCCCTCACCGGCGGCCTTTCAGCAAAAAGATCAGTCGCTTAGAGCGCAGAGGTGATTTGCAGCTCGTTGGCTCCGTCGAGCCCGTAGATGTCGTCGCGGAACTGCACGACGCCAGGCCCCGTCGACCAGGCCGAGATGTAAAGGAAATAGACCGGCACCGGATTGGTGACCTGCACCGGGATGTTCTCGCCACTCTTGATCGCCGACTCGAAATACTGGCGGTTCCAGCCCGGCGTGTCGCGCAGGATCCAGGTGACGAGGTCGCGCACGTTCTGGACCCGCACGCAACCCGAGGAATCGAAGCGCATCATCTTCCCGAACAGGCTCTGCTGCGGCGTGTCGTGCATGTAGACGCCGTCCGGGCTCGGGAAATTGATCTTGACCGAGGCCATCGCGTTGCCGGCGCCCGGATCCTGACGGAATCGGTATTTCTCCGCGTCGTCGGTCGACCAGTCGACGGTCAGCGGATCGACCTCGCTGCCATCCGGTGCGAACAGGCGGATCTTGCTGTCCTTGAGGTAGTTGGGGTCCTTCCGCATCAGCGGAATGATATCCTTGCGCACGATCGATACCGGCGCGTTCCAGTAGGGATTGACGATGATCTCGTTGATCTTGGAATCGACGATCGGCGTCTGGCGGTCGATCTTGCCGACAACGGCGGTGTGGCGCAGCACGACGCGGTCGTTCTCGACCGCCTCGATCTGGGCGCCCGGGATGTCGACCAACACATAACGGTTGCCCAGCGTGCCGGCGCGTTCGTTCAGCCGCTGCAGATTCGTCTGCAGCTGGCCAAGCCGGACCTGCGCCGAAACATTCATCGCCGCATAGGTATATTGACCCAGGGTCCCGTCGGAAGGCAGGCCATGGCGCGCCTGGAAGCGCTTGACCGCCGCATCGACATAGGAATCGAAGGCCTCTGACAGGCCGGCGCTCTGCGCCAGGTCGCCCGAAATCATCAAGCGCCTGCGCAATGGCACCACGTCGGGGTCGACAACACCGAGCTGCAATTTCTTGGTATCCGGGACCGGCTCCCAGCCGCCCTGCGCGACAATGTTCTGATACTGCGCTATCGCCTGCTCGGTGTACGCAACGGTCTGCAGGCTGACGATCGGCAGCGTCGAGGCCACCTTGCCGCCCTGGCTGGCGCGGGCGTCGAACTGGTCGTTCCAGTTGCCGCGGCCTGAGGATTTCAGGATATCCGCGATCACGTCCTGCGCGCTGGCACCACCGGCAAGCATCGTCGCGGCCAACGCGGAGGCTCCGGAAAGGAAGAAACGGCGACTGGTTCTCATGTACGCTCCAGACATTCCTGTAACAATTTCACCGGGCGATGCCGCCCGCACTCTAGGGTTGGCATTGTTAACAATTCGCCAACCATGACCCCTATCACTTCGCGAGAGCGCGCCGGGGGCGACGCGCGTTCAGGGAGACGCCGGCTTTCGCAGCAACATCACCCGCATCCTCGCTTTCACCGGGAATATGGCGGCAACGTGGCCCTGACCGTGATTTGGATCGGCCGGTATCACGAAACGGAAAGACCGATGCTTTTCGGCACCGGTCCTTGATTGGCTGTCCCCGACCGCGCTCTATGGCGCGGCTCCCGGTCTCGATGCGGCGCCTTACATCCGATACGCAATCGTGTCGTTCCAGAACCGATCCAGCCGCTGCAGGGCGCGGTTCATCTGCTTGAATTCTTCCGTGTTGATGCCGCCGACCTGCTCGATCGAGCCGACATGGCGCTCGTAGAGGCCGGCGACGACTTCCGCCACCTCACTGCCCTTCGGCGTCAGCGAAACCCGCACCGAACGGCGGTCGATACGCGAGCGCTGGTGGTTGATGAAGCCGAGATCAACCAGCTTCTTCAGATTGTAGGAGACGTTCGAGCCGAGATAGTAGCCGCGCGAGCGCAGTTCGCCGGCGGTCAGCTCCGAATTGCCGATGTTGAAGAGCAGCAGCGCCTGGATGGCGTTGATGTCGGAACGGCCGTTGCGGTCGAATTCGTCCTTGATCACGTCAAGCAGACGGCGGTGCAGCCGCTCCACCAGCTGCAGCGATTCCATGTACAG
>NZ_RZSX01000938.1:0-2332 GCF_004023105.1 Mesorhizobium sp. M5C.F.Ca.IN.020.32.2.1
ATATTGGCGAAACCGTCGACCAGTTCGATCTTGCGGAGATATTTCGGCATCTTGTAACCGATCTGGCGCTCGACGCGGACACGCAACGGCGCGCCGTTCTCGACCGGCAGCGGCTTGCCGTTCAAGCCATAGGCAAGGATCGTCTGTGGGTGACGGGCATCGATCAGGTCGATCGAACCGTAATATTTGATGGCGCCTGACAGGCTATGATCGATCGTGTCGAGGCAATGAAACATCACGTAACGCGCCTGCGGCTTGACCACCGCCTGATCAAGCACCAGCGACAGCGGCGTGCCGGTCCATTTTGCGATGCAGCTCCAGCCTTCGACGCAGTCGTGGCGGGTGATCTGGGTGCGGCTTGGCATGTTCATCAGCTGCTCGCGCGTCAGCGACAGCGGCTTTTCGACGAGGCCGGAAACCTCGAGCCGCCAGTCGGCGAAATTGTTGGCGAGCAGGCCCTTGTAGACATCGTCGTCCGGAGCGGTGACGCCGTTCGGCCGCTGCGGCTGGCGAATGTCGGCTTCGGTGAATTCCGGCGCCAGCGAATCGCCGGCAAGCAGGCGTTGCGCGCGCCAGGTAAGGCCGTTGGCGCCTTCGAGGAAGCTGCGCAGGCCGTCGCCCACGCCAAGCTGGCTGTCGAAAGCATCGCAACCCGACAGCATGATGCCGGAGACGCCGAGGCTGGCCGAGGTCAGGAATTTTCTTCGGCTTATCTGTAGTTTGGGGCTGATCTCAAACTTCGCCATCTCACGCACTCCTCTGGGGCGTCTTGCTGCCATGGGCCGCCGGCGGATCGGTTCGGTACCAGCCGGTGATGATGGAACGCAACTCGTTGATCGGGCCGGCGGCGAAGATCATCAGTATATGGACGATGAAGAAGCCGACGAGCAGCAGCATTACGATGAAATGAATCGTCCGCGCCGTCTGCCGGCCGCCGAGCAGATCGTTGAGGAACGGCAGCACCGCGTTCATGCTCGGCGACATGGCAAGGCCGGTGATGATCATCAGCGGCAGTAGCACGAACATGACGCCGCCATAGGCGATCTTCTGCAGCGTATTGTACTCGCGCCTGTGGTGGAACTTGAGCCTGGCATGATCGGTGATGTCTCGCGGCAAGCGCCTGAGATCGTCGATGCGCGGGGCAAGATCGCGGCGCAGATGGCCGTTGATCAGGCTGGCGACCAGCCAGACGACCAGTGTCGTGGTCAGTATCCAGGCGAAGAAGAAATGGACGACGCGGGCGGTGCCGAGGTCGTAGTAGGAGGGGATCGTCGCCCAGGATGGGAAGGCGCGGGACGTCTCCCGACCCGCCGGCCCCGACCAGCCGAGCACACCGGTCGTATCGAAGCGCTTGCCGAAGATTTCGGTGTAGCCGCGCGGACCGTTTGCGGTGTTCTCGGCGCCGATAGCGAAGATGGTGTTGTTGTATGCGAATCCCGACTCCTTGCCGATATAGAGCTGAGGGCGGGCGTTGAAGATCTGCAGGCCGGAAAGTAGCATGAAGAACAGCGAGATGGCCCAGAGCCAGTGCGTCAGCCGAGTCCAGCGCGACTGCCGGTAGATCAGCGTTGCGTCCTTCGGCGCGGCAGTATCTGGCCCGACGGTGGATTGGCTCCCGACAACCGATTCCATTTTTTCGCGTCCTTCCGGCCGCTCAGTCGGCCTTTCCGATCGTTCTCCTCCCAATACGTTGCCAGCCAAAGCGATGTTTCATCCGATCACAAAATTATTACGGCCTGCCTGGTACTACCGGCTCCCGAGACTAACGGCGAGGTTGACCGCGGCGGCGACGATCACTGTATTGAAAAAGAACGACACGATCGAATGCAAGAGCACGATGCGACGCATTTGCGTGGTCGAAACCGCGGTATCGGAGGTTTGTGAAGTCATGCCGACGGTGGTCGAGAAATAGAGGAAATCCCAGCCGTCCGGCCGCTCCTTACCCGCAAACACGAGGCCGCCGACGGGCTTTCTCTGCTTCGCTTTGCTGCCGGGGTCGGTCTCTTCATCGTTCAGCCAGTAAACATGGGCGTAGTGCAGCGCCGTCATGGCGTGGATGGTGAACCAGCCGAGCGGGATCGACAGCAGCGCGAAGGTGAGTTCGACAGGATGCGCGCTGCGCTCGCGATTGATCAATTGGAACAACGAGATGATGGCGACGGCGACGACAATCAGCGTCACGCCAAAGATGACCAGCACCGGCTGGTCGGTGGCGCGGGCATTCTTGCTCAGATAGCGGTCGGTGAGCAGCGGCATCTGGGCGACGACGATGACGGTGTAGGCGGCGAAAAACGCATTGGCGCCAATCGAAAAGGCGAGCGGAGTGCGCAAG
>NZ_RZSX01000939.1:0-2330 GCF_004023105.1 Mesorhizobium sp. M5C.F.Ca.IN.020.32.2.1
GCTTTGGCTTCGTGCGGTTCTTGAGGTTGAGGATCGCCTCTTCCAGATGGTCGGCTGCGCCGAGGATGGTCGCCACCTCATCCATCGCCGTAGTCTGCAAGGGAATCGCTTCTTTGAAGTGCCGCACGAAGAGAACGAGCGCAAAGCTTGTGCATCCCTGGCTGCCGTGGAACAGCGGCATCGCACCGTCGACGCCAAGAAAGGCAAAGGCGGCACCCAGCGGCTGCGACGACTTCAGCGGGTTGACCGCAGCCGATTTGCTCTGGAGAAGGATGCGGGCCATCGGTCGCCTCAACACTCGTGTGCCGTCGCGCAGGCGAATTCATCAAACAGGTACGCGGTCTCGTTCCTCGTGCACGGCAATTCGCCTATCAGATCAGGCTGGCAATCCCACGGGGCCGGCTGGCGCACCTGAGACCAGATCGGATTGTGAATGGCGAGGTCGATCTGGCGTACGAGTTCCACCATGCCGTCATAGCCGGCATAAGGATGCTGGCGCTCCTGGTTGATATCGAGCCAGGGCGTCTTGGCCTTGAGCGCAATGAATTGCGTGCGACCGCCCGACAGCATGATATCGGCCCTGTGTTCAGAGAGCATGGCGTACAGCTCGCGCGCAGCCATGGATTCGAACATGTGCTTGTCGTGCTTGAGAACTTGTTTGATGCGCTCCTTGTCCTGCACCGTAGATTTCTTGACCGAGGTGCCGACGATCTCGATTCCGATCTCCATCAGCGCATGGACAACCGACCAGGACTTCACACCGCCTGTGTTGAGCAGCACGCGCTTGCCTTGGAGCCTTTGCCGGTAGGATTCGAGTTTCTTCCACGCGATCGCCTCCTGCTGCGCGATCAGCGTCTCTGTGCGCTCGAGGATCTCCGGATCGGCGCCCTTCCTCACCAGCAGCCTGACAAGGTTGCGAAGAGCTTGCGATGTGTCGGAGATGCCATAGAAGGAGCCCTCGAAGAACGGGATGTCCCAGCGCTCCTCCATCTTGCGGGCAAGACTGATCAGCGCGGTCGAGCACACCATCATTGCCGCCCGGGCGCGGTGCGCGGAAGCAATGTCGCGGTAACGCGCATCGCCGGGAATGCAGGCGCGCACCCGGATCCCGAGCCGATCGAGGAGCGGCTTTACAAGCCAGAATTCGCCCGAGAGGTTGAATTCGCCAAGGATGTTGATGTCGTAGGGCCCAGGGTCGTCGGGTTCGACCGTGCCGATGACATGATCGAGCAACGCCTCGGCGGCGAGCTTGTTGCCGAGGTTCTTGGAGCCTGCCAGGCCAGGCGCATTGATCGGCACCACGGCCAAACCGAACTTTTCCGTGGCGCGTTTGCACACGGCCTCGATGTCGTCACCGATCAGCGCCGTTACGCAAGTCGAGTAGACGAAGATCGCCGGCGGCGCGTATGTGTGCTTGATCTCGCGGATCGCCTTGAAGAGTTTCCGCTCGCCCTGCCCCATCACCAGGTCGAGTTCGGTGAGGTCGGTCGTGAAGCTTGTCCGCCACAAGGTCGGCCCTGACGAAACCGCACCACGGTTGTCCCAAGAATTGCCCTCGCAGGCAAGCGGCGCATGGACCAGATGCGCAACGTCGGTGATCGGCTGCAGGACGATCTTGGCTCCGTCAAAGGCGCAGCCGCCGGCTGCCGCCCCTGGTGTCAGCGACTTCGAGCAGCCCTCCTTGCGCGCCTTGGCATCTTTGCCACGGTTCTTATCGCAGGCGGGCTCATCGAAGGCGTCCTTGATTTTGGCGCTGAGGGAGGACATTGCTCAGCCTCCCCAGTCCATTGGGCAAGGAATGGCCTCGGCGAAAAGCCGGCCACGGCTCTTAGCGCGTGAGGTCATAGGAATAATCCGTCACACCCGTCTCGCTCGTCTCGCGATCGAGTTTGTCGAAGATCTTGTCGAGGATCGTCGTAAGCACGCGCAACGCGCCCTGGTAGCCAAAGAGCGCAAAGCGGTGATGATGGTGCCGATCGAAGATCGGAAACATCAGCCGGATCAGCGGCGTTCCGGTGTCGCGCTCCAGGTACTTGCCGTAGGAATTGCCGATCAAAAGGTCCACCGGCTCGGTAAAGAGCAGTGAGCGCAGCGCCCACAGGTCCTTGCCCGCCCAAACCTGGGCAGCCTTGCCGAAAGGCGAGGATGCTAGCAGCTTCTTCAAATCGGCTTCCCATGCCGAGGTGCCATTGGTGGCGAGGCAATGGGTTGGCTCGCCGCCGGTCTCCATGACAAAGCGGGCCATCGCGTGAACGAAGTCGGGATCGCCGTAGATGGCGTATTTCTTACCATGCAACCAGGATTGGCTGTCCGCCATGGCGTCTACCAGT
>NZ_RZSX01000093.1:0-11332 GCF_004023105.1 Mesorhizobium sp. M5C.F.Ca.IN.020.32.2.1
GCGTGAAACCAGCGGGTGACTTGTCAGGCGCCGGCCGCAATCGTGCCCGAATCCGGTCAGTATGTTGACGCTTCCGGCGGGAAATCCGGCCTCGTCAACGAGTTCGGCGAAGGCCAGCAGCGGCGCTGGGCCGTCTTCCGAGGCTTTCAAGACCACCGTGCAGCCGGCCGCCAGAGCCGGACCGAGCTTGACGGCCGAAAGGAAGAGCTGCGAATTCCACGGCACGACGGCAGCGACGACGCCGATCGGCTCGCGCCGGATGGTGACGTCCATGTCGGCCTTGTCGATCGGCAGATGCGAGCCTTCATGCTTGTCGGCAAGCCCGCCATAGTAGCGATAATAGTCGCCGACATAGGCAATCTGGGCGCGGGTCTCGCGGATGATCTTTCCGGTGTCGCGCGTCTCCAGTTCGGCCAGGCGGCGGGCATTGGCGACGACCAGCTCGCCGAGGCGCACCAGCAGCTTGCCGCGCGCCGTCGCCGTCAGCGATGTCCACGCGGCGGAGCGCAGCGTCCGGTGCGCCGCCTCGACGGCGCGGTCAACATCGGCCTCGGTTGCGGCGGGCATCGTCGCCCAGGGCGCCCCGGTGGATGGATCAATGCTTTCGAAGGTGGCTGTCGGCGTATCGAACGCCCCATCTATGAAGTTCCTGAAGGCCGCAAGGGTCATTGCGGCCTCCCATGCCGGAAGGCCGGCATCACCTTGTTGACAAACAGCTGCAGCGACTTTTTCTTGCGCTCGTGTGGCAGGCCGCTGTCGATCCAGATCGAATATTGGTCGTAGCCGAGCGCCTCGTACGCCTTCAGCCGGGTGATCACCTCTTCGGCTTCGCCGATAACCAGGTGCTGTCGGATCTTGTCCGGCGCAAATTGCGGCATGGCTGCGATCTCGTCGTCGGTGAGCGCCTCCAATATGCCTTGACGAACAGGCTTCTTGTTCTGGAACCAGGCGCCGAACTGGCAGTAGAACAGCGACAGGTCCTTCGTCAGCTGCTCCGCATCGGCGGCGTCCTCGGCAACGAATGTGTGCATCAGCAGCATAATATCGGGGCGGGCCATGTCCGGATGCGCCGCGCACGCCGCGTTGAAGCGCTCCATCAGGCTGGTCACTTCGTCATCGCCCGAGGCGAGCGGCGTCACCTGGACATTGCAGCCGTTGGACACGGCGAAGTCGTGCGAGTTGGGATCGCGCGCCGCCACCCAGATCGGCGGGTGCGGTTTTTGCACGGGCTTGGGCGACGAGGTGGTCGATGGAAACGACCAGAACTCCCCGGACATCTCGAAGTCGCCTTGCCAGAGGCCCTGGATAGCGGGGATGATCTCGCGCATGCGCTGGCCCGCGCCCCAGGCGTCGAGCCCCGGGAACAGGCGTTGGTATTCATAGCTGTAGGCGCCGCGCGCGATGCCGATGTCGAGCCGGCCGCCCGTGATGACGTCGGTCATGGCTGCTTCGCCGGCAAGCTTGATCGGATGCCAGAACGGCGCGATGACCGTTCCTGTGCCGAGCCGGATGCGCTTCGTCCTGGCGCCGAGATAGGCGATGTTGATGAACGGGTTTGGCGAGATGGTGAACTCCATGCCGTGGTGTTCGCCGATCCAGGCCGTCTCGAAGCCTGCCGCCTCGGCCATCAGGACCAGTTCCTCAAGCTCGTCGATGAGCTCGGCATGCGGCTTTGCCGAGTCCGAGCGTTCCATATGGACGAAGAGCGAGAACTTCATATCTGTTCACCCGGATTAGAAGTGTTCATGGGTGCCGGCTTGGCGAGCGGACGGACTTCACCTTCGACCTCGTTGCCGACATAGACTCCAAACGCATCCTCCCGACATTCGCGAACGTAGCGGGCAAGCATCGAGCGCACAGCAGCGTCGGCGATGTTCAGTCCGGCAATCCTGTCGATGTCGACGAGCTGGACCTGGCCATCGCTGGAGTGGGGCGTGTCTACCGTGCCGCGGTAGTAGACATGCGTTCGCGATGGGCTTGCTGCATCGTCCCAGACCGCAAACAGGAACCCGAGATGAGCCTCGATGGCCTGCGCAGCGAGGCGTCCGTTGAGGCTTCGTGTATCGCCGGACGTCCCCAGTCCTCGGCCCGCCGGCAATTCGAAAAAGCCATCGACAGTTTCGAAGAACAGCACGCGGCCTTCATCTTCGAGGATAGCGCCGACCTCCATGTCGGGTGGCGCGGCCGCCAGCGCTTCCTGGCTGAGACCGGGCGAGACATAGGCGCCACGGCAATAGCCGAGGGGCTGCGATGAATTGTGGGAAAATTCGCGAACGCGGCCGATCAGGATCGAATGATCGCCGGCGTCGACCAATTGCTCCATGTCACAGTCGAACGTCGCCACCGATCCACCGAGCAGCGGGCTGCCGGTCGGGCCGAAACGCCATTCGACAGCCGAGAACTTGTCCTGCGATTTCGAAGCGAAGACGCCGGACGCGGCTCTCTGTTCCTCCGAGAGCACGTTGATGGCAAAGCACTTCGAGGTCGAAAACACAGGATAACCCAGCGCTTTCTTGGCAATGCAGACCAGGACAAGCGGCGGATCGAGCGAAACGGATGTAAACGAATTGGCAGTAAAGCCTCGAGGCTCCCCTTCCGGCCCGATCGCAGTGACGATGGTAACGCCGGTCAGGAAGGAACCGAGCGCCCGCCTGAATTCGCCCGCGTCGAAGGCTGTGTTCATCGCCCGTAGCTCTGATGTGCTTGTGCTGTCGTTGCTCTCGAGAAAATCGACAATGCGCCGTGTGACCGCGTCAGGCGAGGCTATGGCCATCATGTGTCGTTCGCCCTCCAGAACGACGCAGCGACCACGCGGCGCGAGGCGGGCCATCGCTGCCGACATCGCAGGTGAAGAATTCCTGTCCTGCGAGCCGGTCATGAACAGGGCCGGCACCGCAAGACCCGAGAGACGATCGCCATGCGCCGCATCCGCATGGGCGAAAAGTCGATAGGTGCGCGCATAGCCTTCGCGGTTGACGCTTTGCAGTGCCGCGCGCGTCGTCCTCGCGGCCTCTGCCAAGCTGTCGGGGACCGGGTTGCCGAACCAGCGCGCGATCGTTGCGTCCGTTCCTGACGGGTTTTTCGCGCCGTTCAATTCGGCGGCGCGTTCACGCACCGCCTGCGCAAGGGCCGCTGGGCGGCGAAAGACCGCGTTGAGCGACACGATGCTGCGGACCCGTTCGGGAGCATCGAGAGCGATTTCCTGCCCGACCAGCGCCCCCATTGAATGGCCAACGATTGAGACGGCACCCAAGCCAAGGTGATCAAGAAGCCGGATCGCCTGTCCGGCATAGTCGGCAAGGCTGGCGTCCTCGGGTGGTAGCGGCGACCGGCCGTGTCCCAGCATGTCGATCGCGATCACATCCCATCTGTCCTTCATCAGCTCGATCTGTGGGCCCCAGACCGCCGCATTCATGCCGACGCCGTGGATGAGGAGGACCGGCGCGCCGGATCCGGCACGGATGAAGCCAGTGCCGTCAGGCGCCGTTCCGCGATGCCAGCCAGGGGCGGTCAGCTCAGCCATGCAGGTCGCCGACCTCCTTGAGATCCTGATAGCGGTCGCCGATGCGATGATGAGGTCGTCCGCCAATCGAGGCGCCAAGCGCCACCACCAGCTCGTCCGGCGCCGGTGCATCGCCGATCTGGAAATGCACTGTCAGGTAGTGCGAACGTCGGCCTTCATCGTTCTTGTCCATGAGCGGGATCATGATGGGTGTGTTCGGCCCGCCACGGAGGTTGGTGAAGGCAAGATAGGTCTTGGCGCCGACGGCACGCCGATAGTGGTTGCCGAAATGCAGCGTGTGGATGAGCGCGGAGGCATGCTCGATCTCGCCCGAAGTGCCGCATATTGCGGCCTTGCCGTAGCCTTCGATCGCTTCGCCGGATCCCGCGACTGCGAGAATTTCATGGGTCAGCATCTCCCCCAAAACCGGCGCATAGGCGCGGATCTCGGGAGAAAGATCCTCGATGAAACCGCGCCCGGCCCAGGGATTGTCGAGCACTGCCGCCACGCCGATCAGGCGCAGCGCCCGGGGAGCCACCTTGCCGCCTTCAATCAGCGTGTTCTCGACATAGGTGACGATTTTTCGGATGGCCGGCTTCATCGAATCCTCGGTGGTGGATCGGGCCGAGACATCCGGAAAAGTTCCTTTTGCCTCGACAATCTTATGGTATACCATACTACTGAAAACCAAATCCCTTGTCAACGGATCGTCGAATCTGTTTCTTTGCGGATGCTGGGAGAGAAGAATTGGCCGACGACACGCTCAGGATCGAACGATCCACCAAGACGCTCAGAACACTGGCGCTGGAGCGCATGCGAGACGCGATCATGGGGTTTCACTTCCAGCCCGGCGAAAGATTGGTCGAACGGCCGCTTTGCGACCAGCTCGGCGTCAGTCGCTCGGTGGTGCGCGAAGTTCTGCGGCAGTTGGAGACCGAGGGGCTTGTCCAGATGATACCTGGCCACGGACCTGCCGTGGCCCGCCCAGATCTCAGCCGCACCGACGAGATTTACGAACTGCGCGCTCTGATGGAAGGCATCGCAGCGCGTGCCTGTGCGCTCACGGCGACGCAGGACCAGATCGCCGCGCTTGAGGGCGCATTGGATGTGCTGCTCACGGCGTGGGCCTCAGCCAATCCGATCGAGGTGATGCGGGCGACTACAAAATTCTATGAAGTGCTTTTCGATGCCGCCGACAAGCGCATCGCCTGGGAGATCGTCCAGGGCCTGAACGTCCGCATCAACCAACTGCGTTCCATGACGATCGCTTCGGTGAATCGTCGCGATGCCGCAATCGCCGAAATGACCGACATCATGAACGCGATCAAGTCGCGCAACGGCGATGATGCCGAAGCCGCGGCCCGGCGACATGTGGAGCAGGCGTGGCGAATTGCGCAACAGACCCTTCGCCATAGCTGAGGCAGAAACTTCACATTAGGGAATCGCCCGTCGCCCTCGCATTGACGCACCGCAGGCATTCCAACACGCATCCAACCCGATGACATAGCAGCAACAATGGCGTTGTTCCTGATAGCGCACTCTGGGTTTGCTGGTGTGGATGCTATTTCGAGCGTATTCTCTTCCTTAGGGAACAAGCCAGGTCGACCTCGATTGGCGGTCGCTTGCGCTCGGCCGCTCCGCTCGGGAGGAGCCTCTGATTGCGATGGCGCGCTTTGCTCACCTTGCCCTTCTCGCCGTCGCCTTGGCATTATTGCCTGGAATTGCGCTGGCTGGGGAGCCTTTCGTCCCGAGCTGGATCAAGAACGATCCTGCAGCCAAGACAGTGGCCATAGAGATTGTTGCCGATTGGAACCAAGTCGAGCGGTATCGCAGGGACAACATCCGGACCGACATTATTGACTTCAACGGTTACTGGGGCGGCAATCTCACCATCGTCGTGCCAGCAGAATGGTCGGTAGAGATCGAGTTCATCAATGGCTCCTCGTCTTTCCGGCACAGCCTGATGGTGACCAGGGTCTACGCTCAGTCAGAGATGCCAGTGGAGTTGACGGCCGAGGATGCTATCTGGGGGGTGTACACCGATCCGCCGGAGGGAATTAAAATCAATGAGCGGAGGCAACTCAACTTTGTTGCGCAGCAGGCCGGGAACTATTTCCTCGCCTGTGCCAGACAAACGCATCTGATGGACGGACACTGGATCGGTTTCGAGGTGAGAGACAGCATCAAACAGGCCGTGGCAATCATAGACGAAACCAATTTTCCGCAGGAGCAGCCTCTAGGGCGCCCTTAGGGGCTATGCGAGCTAGCCGCGCATTATGGCGTGGTCGTGGAGATCAATGCAAATCCAAGGCGGCTTATCTGGAAACTCGAGAGTATTGGCGTGCCCGAGCAGGTTAGAACTGCTTCTGCTTGCCAAGCCACCAGCGAGGCAGCGCTTTCGTCACTACAAGGGCAATTCTGTACGGCCTGGTCGTTCTGGGCGCTGTCATGGCGCTGCGCGAACGGCGGCTGCAATGAGAAAGGACGGGACGATGAGTGCGACGGCGATAAGTAAAGGGGCGCCGACATCGGCGGACGATTTTCTGACCGGGCTGAAGGGGCAGCGCGTGCTGGTGACGGCAGGTGCCGGCGGTATCGGCCTGGCCATTGCCGACACGCTGTCGCGGCTCGGCGCGCGCATCGTCGTTTGCGACGTTTCGGACGGGGCTCTGGCCGCTGCTCCGGACAAGATCGCCCTAGTTGCCGCAGTCAAGGCCGATGTCTCGCGCGAAGACGACGTCGACCGGCTGTTCGAGACCGTGAAGCAAAAGCTCGGCGGCCTCGACGCGCTGATCAACAATGCCGGCATCGCCGGGCCGACCGGCGGCGTCGATGAAATCGATCCGGCGGACTGGCGGCGCTGCATCGACATCTGCCTGACCGGCCAGTTCCTGTGCGCCCGGCGTGCCGTGCCGCTGATCAAGGCGGCGGGCGGCGGCTCGATCGTCTCGATGTCGTCCGCCGCCGGCCGCCACGGCTACGCTTTCCGCACCCCCTACTCGGCGGCCAAGTTCGGCGTCATCGGTTTCACGCAAAGCCTCGCCAAGGAACTCGGGCCGCACGGCATACGGGTCAACGCCATCCTGCCCGGCATTATCGAGGGACCACGCATCGACAAGGTCATCGCCGACCGGGCCAGGCAGCTCGGTGTTTCGAACGAGGAGATGACGCAGCGCTATCTCCAGAACATCTCGCTGCGCCGCATGACCAGCCGCTATGACGTCGCCGCGATGGTC
The DNA here is from genome assembly GCF_004023105.1 of Mesorhizobium sp. M5C.F.Ca.IN.020.32.2.1. Taxonomy (NCBI): domain Bacteria; kingdom Pseudomonadati; phylum Pseudomonadota; class Alphaproteobacteria; order Hyphomicrobiales; family Phyllobacteriaceae; genus Mesorhizobium; species Mesorhizobium sp. M5C.F.Ca.IN.020.32.2.1. Next base: position 6,739 of record NZ_RZSX01000093.1, read on the forward strand.
GCCTTCCTGCTGTCCGATGCGGGCATCAACATTTCCGGCCAGTCGCTCGGCGTCGACGGCAATGTCGAAACGCTTTGAGGAACGGACCATGATGAAGGTAGCAATTGTCGGCAGCGGGTTCATCGGACGGGCCTGGGCGATCAGCTTCGCCCGCGCCGGCCATGATGTGCGGATGTGGGACCAGTCGCCGGCCGCGACGGCCGGCGCGCACGATTACATCGCCGGCGTGCTGGGCGACCTCGCCGCGAACGATCTGCTGCGGGGACAGGCAATCGACGCCGTGCTTGATCGCATCGCCGTGGTGGCGGAACTGGGCGAGGCGCTGACCGATGCGGTCCATATCCAGGAGAACACGCCCGAAAACCTCGAAGTGAAGCGCGAGGTGTTCTCCCTGATCGACGCACTGGCCGGTCCGCACGCGGTGATCGCCAGTTCCACCTCGGCGTTGCTGCCGTCAAAATTCACCGACCATCTGCAAGGGCGGCACCGCTGCGTGGTCGTGCATCCGATCAATCCGCCCTATCTCATCCCGGCCGCTGAAGTCGTGCCGGCGCCATGGACCTCCCCCGAAACGGTCGAAAGGACTCGCGCCTTCCTCGTCGCCGCGGGCCACGCGCCGCTTGTGATGAAGCACGAGCTCGACGGTTTCATCATGAACCGCCTGCAGGGCGCGCTGCTGGAGGAAGCTTTTCGACTTGTCGCCGACGGCTTTGCCAGCGTCGAGGATGTCGATATCGGCATTCGCGATGGGCTGGCGCTGCGCTGGTCGTTCATGGGTCCGTTCGAAACGATCGACCTCAACGCGCCGGGCGGCGTACGCGACTATGTCGAGCGCTACCAGACGATCTATTCCAACATCTTCCCGCAAATGCTGCGCCGCGTCGACTGGGCCGGCGAGGTCATCGAAACGGTAGAGGCCGACCGCCGCAAGCGGCTGCCGCGGGAAGAACTCGTCGAACGGCAGGTATGGCGCGACCGCCGGCTGATGGCGCTGGCAGCGCACAAGAAAAAATCGGATCAGGAGTTTGGAAGATGACGGAAACAAGCCGCAAGCCCGGCGCCCAGCTGCCCAAAGGCAAAGTTATCATCACTTGTGCGGTGACCGGGGCGATCCACACGCCGACCATGTCGCCCTATCTGCCGATCACCCCGGACCAGATCGCCGCCGAGGCGATCGCGGCAGCGGAGGCAGGTGCGGCGATCCTGCACCTGCATGCCCGCGACCCCGAGACCGGCAAGCCTGACCAGACGCCGGCGGCGTTCGCCCGCTTCCTGCCGCGCATCAAGCAGGCCACCAACGCCGCCATCAACATCACCACCGGCGGCAGTCCCTACATGAAGGTCGAGGAGCGCGTGCGCCCGGCCGCCGAGTTCAAGCCCGAGGTCGCCTCGCTCAACATGGGTTCGATCAATTTCGGGCTCTACCACCTCGTCGACAAATATGAGACCTTCAAGTTCGACTGGGAAAAGCCGCATCTGGAAGCGACGCGCGACCTGGTCTTCCGCAACTCCTTCAAGGATATCGAATACATATTGGCAACCTGCTACGACAACGGCACGCGCTTCGAGTTCGAGTGCTACGACATCGCCCATCTCTACAATCTCTCGCACTTCGCCGACCGCGGCCTGGTCAAGCCGCCGTTCTTCGTGCAGTCGGTGTTCGGTCTGCTTGGCGGCATTGGCACGCATCCCGAAGACGTCGCCCATATGAAGCGCACCGCCGACCGGCTGTTCGGAGACCAGTTCCGCTGGTCGGTGCTCGGCGCCGGCGCCAGCCAGTTGCGGATCGCGGCCCAATCGGCAGCGCTTGGCGGCAACATCCGCGTCGGGCTCGAAGACAGTCTTTGGGCCGGCAAAGGCAAGCTTGCGAAATCGAACGCCGAGCAGGTGGTGCTTGCCCGCAAGATCATCGAGGGGCTCGGCATGGAAGTGGCGACGCCCGACGAGGCGCGCGAAATCCTATCACTGAAGGGCGGCGACAAGGTCGAGTTCTGATCTCGCCTGTCGCCGCATGGGTGGCGCCGATGGGTCGACCGTCGATGCCGAAGGCTTTCCCTGGAATGCCCTCGTCTACGACGGGCGGCTGGTGCGTTACGCACCCGACGGCAGCGTCGATCGCACCATCGACATGCCCGTCAAGAAGATCACCAGCGTGATGTTCGGCGGACCGAAGCTCGACACCCTTTACGTGACCTCGATGGCAAAACCGCCGCTGCCGCGATTCCCCGGCGATGGCGTTCTGCGCGGCAGCCTGTTCGCTATAACCGGCCTTGGAATCAAAAGGCGTTGCGGAACCAGGATTCGCCGGGTGACGGCGGCTGCAAAAGGGGATAGAGGCTAATAAGGAAACGAACGCTCGCTCGATTTCTAGTGGTGAAAATCTGATGCTGGTATCGGAGCCAAATACCGGTTTCGACCCACTCTGGCCGTCCGCAACAACCATCGCGGACGGCTCGATTGAGCCCTCAGCGGTCGTTCTTTCCCGGCAATCTGAGCCATGGCCGCCAGTCGTGCCAGCAAGTCGCCACAGCTACAGTTTGGACGTCGAGCACATGATCATTGTAAAAACGGATCCTGATCACCCCGACGCGCAGATCCTTCTCGATGTGCTGTCGGAGGCGCTGACCAGGATCACAGGCGACAGTGGCCAGTACTCGTTTGATGCAAACAATTTGAAAGGTAGGCGGAGCGTGTTTGGGCCTTGCCCGTGCAACGTCTAAGGTCTCGTGCTACGCTCCGAAGTCCTTCTCTAGGGGGCTGTCATGTCGCAACTGAAGACGCTGCTACTTGGATCTTGGAGAATGACATCATGGGTCTATGAGATCCTTGAAACCGGCGAAGTGCTCGATGCCCTGGGGCAGAATACCCGTGGCATAATCTCCTACTCAGCAGATGGCAGGATGATGGTTTTCGTCCTTCGAACAGATCGCAGCACGCCTGCGGCCCTAGTCCCCACCTCGAATGAAAAGATTGCACTCTACGATTCCATGTTTGCCTATGCCGGGACATACTCTGTCGAGCATGACCGGATCGTCCATCATATTGACATGAGCTGGAACCAAAGCTGGGAGGGTACCGAACAAGTCCGGTACCTAGAGACCGACGGTCGAACGCTCCTCTACAGATCGGCCCCGGCACAGAACCCGCTGGATGGGAAAGATTGCGTTCATACCGTTAGATTTGAGAAGATTACATCGACGTCGTCGCATTGAACGCCCGGAAGGTCCGCATTTGAGCCGTTCAGTTGAACCTTCGTCGAACGGCGGTTCTCCACCTAAAGCGGGAGCCTGTGTTGGATACAAAGCCGTCAGATTTCACCATCAGGTGGCGACCCAATGCTTTTCGGCGAGCTCGTCCATGGCCGATGGCGCCGCCTCGTTTCATCGCTGTGAGTTTTTTCCATGAATTTCGATATTCCAGCCCAGACCGAAGATTACCGCGTCCGCATTGCCGACTTCGTCGAGCGTGAGATACTGCCGCTCGAAGCCGACAACATGTCCTACGACGCGCATGGAAATATCACCTTGCCGCTGCTGGAGGCGCTTCGCGCCAAAGCGCGGATGGCGGGGCTGTGGTGCCTGCAGCTCAAGCCCGAATCCGGCGGCGCCGGTCTCGGCAAGATGGACATGGCGGTCTGCTACGAGGAGATGAACCGGTCGATCTTCGGACCCGTGGTGTTCAATTCGGCAGCGCCCGACGATGGCAACATGATGGTTCTGGAGGCGCTCGGCACACCGGCGCAAAAGCAAAAATGGCTGAAGCCGATCGTCGAGGGCAAGGTGCGCTCGGCCTTTGCCATGACCGAACCGCACCCCGGCGGCGGCTCTGATCCTTCGATGATTATGACGCGTGCGAAGCGGCGCGGCGACAAATATGTGGTGACCGGCCGCAAATGGTTCATCACCGGCGCGGAGGAGGCCAGCCATTTCATTCTGATCGCGCGAACCTCGGACGACCCGCGCCATGGTCTGTCGGCCCTGATGTTCCACAAGGACCAGCCGGGCTGGCGCATCATGCGCCGCATCGAGATCATGGGCCCGGAGGAGCATGGCGGGCATTGCGAGCTGGAATTCGATGGGCTCGAAATCCCTGTCGAAGACATGCTGGTCGGCGAAGGCAGGGGCATGAAGGTGACGCAGGTGCGGCTCGGCCCGGCACGACTTACCCACTGCATGCGCTGGCTCGGACTGTCCAGGCGCTGCGTCGAGATCGCGCGCGCCTACGCTGCCGAGCGCCATGGTTTCGGCCAGCGTCTCGCCGACCGCGAAAGCGTCCAGCTGAAGCTCGGCGACCTCGCCATGCGCATCGAAATTGGCCGGATTCTGGTGATGAAGGCTGCGTGGGAACTGGACCGCGGCGGCTTTGCCCGCAAGGAAGTGTCGATGGCCAAGGTCCAGGTCGCCAATGTGCTGCATGACGCGGCCGATGTGGCGATCCAGATCAATGGCGCGCGGGGCTATTCCAAGGACACGGTGCTCGAATGGATTTACCGCTATGCTCGCCAGGCGCGGCTGGTCGACGGCGCCGATGAGGTCCACAAGATGGTGCTGAACCGTTTCCTCAATGAGGAAGAGAGGGGCTTCTGGCGCTGGAC
>NZ_RZSX01000940.1:0-2325 GCF_004023105.1 Mesorhizobium sp. M5C.F.Ca.IN.020.32.2.1
ATCGACGATGCCACAGCCTATTATAATCCCTGCCGCAATCCGCTGGTTCTCGTCGTCACCAAACGGCAGCTCGCTCGCATGGGCAGTGCCGCCGTCTTCTTCGATCCGCTATCAGCGACGACGCGCGCAGAAATCCGTTTTGCCGTCAGACAGCCATATAGGCCCTGGCACGAGCAGCGGAGATTTTCGCGCGAGGCGAGGGGCTTGCCGCCATACCGCAGGGCCGAGAAACCCAAGAAGCCTGCCGCTCAGTAACGCCGGATCAGTCCGACGAGCTTGCCTTGCACCTTGACCCGGTCCGGCCCGAAGATGCGCGTCTCATAGGCCGGATTGGCGGCTTCCAGTGCAATCGAGGCGCCCTTGCGGCGGAACCGCTTCAGCGTCGCTTCCTCCTCGTCGACCAACGCAACGATGATCTCGCCAGGCTGGGCGGTGTCGGCGTTGCGGATGATGACCGTGTCGCCGTCGAAAATGCCGGCCTCAATCATCGAATCACCCTTGACCTCCAGCGCGTAGTGCGTGCCGCCGGTGATCATGTCCGGTGGTACCGAGATCGAATGCGTCTGGTGCTGGATGGCGTCGATCGGCACACCGGCAGCGATGCGGCCCATCACCGGTATGGAGATGGTGGCAACGACGTCGTCGTCATTGCCGGCCGCGGGCAGGCGCGAAGGCGCCGGTTTGATCTGTCGTCCGAGGCTGCCCTGCCCAAGGCTGCCCTGAATGACGCTTGGCGAGAATTTGCGCGCCGCATTGAGGCCGGGCGCGATCGAATCGGGCAGGCGCAGCACCTCCAGCGCGCGGGCCCGGTTGGGCAGGCGGCGAATAAAACCGCGCTCCTCCAGCGCCGTGATCAGCCGATGGATCCCCGACTTCGAGGCGAGGTCGAGCGCTTCCTTCATCTCGTCGAACGAGGGCGGAATGCCGCTTTCCTTCAGCCGCTCGTGGATGAACATCAGCAGTTCATGTTGTTTGCGTGTCAGCATCGCGACCCCCAACAGAATCAGAAAAACAAACCCAGAACAAACACTATCTGTTCCAGTTGTGTTCCGCAACCGTTTAAAGTTTAATGAATGTGTTGACGTTTTGTTCAGCGTAGCATCAGTACGCTGCACGCGGCGCCCGTCGCGGCTGGGGGAGCGAATGGCTCGCGCACGATCAGCCCGTTGGCGTCGGCCAGCATTTTGAGCATCGAGGAATCCTGGACGCCGAACGGGGTCGCCAGTGGCGTGCCGGCTTCTTCCTTCACCACCGCGCGTACATAATCCTGCCTGAGATCGTTGGCCGGCATGGCGGCGCCGAGCCGCGCCTGACGCATGTCCTGCCGGAAGGCGCGGCCGCCGAACCGCGCAAGCAGCGGCTTCAGAAAGAGCTGCGTGCAGACCAGGCTCGCCACCGGATTGCCAGGCAGGCCGATGCAGCGGATGTCGCCCAGCCGCCCGAACATCAACGGCTTGCCGGGCCGCATGGCGATTTTCCAGAAATCGAGCGTCATGCCTTCACCGGTCAGCACGTCATGGACCAGGTCATGGTCGCCGACCGAGGCGCCGCCCAGCGTGACAATAACGTCGGCGCCTGCGTCGACCGCTTGTTTCACCAGCGTGGCGATCGCCTCCTTGCGATCGGGGGCGATGCCGAGATCGAGCGCGCTGGCGCCGACCGAGCGGGCCGCGGCGGCGACGCCATAGGCATTGGACGAGATGATCTGGTCGGGGCCAAGGTCGCTGCCCGGCGGCAGCAATTCGTCGCCGGTGGCGATGATGGCGATCAGCGGCCGTTTCACCACGCTGACCTGCGGGTGGTTGGCCGACGCCGCCAGCGACAATGCCGCCGGATCAAGCGGGCGGCCTTTCTCCAGCAGGACATCGCCCTTCGAGAAATCGAGCCCGAGGCGGCGGATGTTGCGGCCTTCAACCGTCGACGCGGTCACTTCGACGCTGCCGCCGCCGAGATCCCTGGCATTCTCCTGGATAACGATGGTGTCGGCGCCTGCAGGAAGCGGCGCGCCGGTGAAGATGCGCACGGCCTGCGCCGGGCCGACTGTTCCGGCAAAGCCGCGTCCGGCCGGCGCCATGCCGATCACCGAAAGCCTTGCGGGCACGGACGCGACGTCCTCGGCCCGCACGGCATAGCCGTCCATGGCGGACGCGTTGAACGGCGGCTGGGTGCGGAGCGCCAGAAGCGGCTCCGCCAGCACGCGGTCGGCGGCGTCCATCAGGGCGACGCATTCAGCCTGCAAGGGCGCAGCATCCTCAAGCAGGCGCTCGAGCGCCTGCTTGAGGATGCTGCGCCCTTGCAGGCTGAATGCGTCGCCCTGATGGACGC
>NZ_RZSX01000941.1:0-2324 GCF_004023105.1 Mesorhizobium sp. M5C.F.Ca.IN.020.32.2.1
GGCCGGTGCGGCGCGAAGCGGTGCGGGAAGAGGAACCGGAGCGGCCGAAATTCACCCGCGACGGCGAACGCCGCCCGATCGGCGAAGGCGGATTGATCAAGAACCGCAAACGCCGCGAAGGCAGCCGCGACGCGGCGCTGGGCAAGCTGTCGACAAGTCCCGGCAGAAGCTTTGTGCCGGAAAAGAGCTTTGGTGAGCGTGGCCCAAAATCACGCGGCGGGCCTGAACGCGACGGCTTTGGCGATCGCGGCCCGAGGCCGGGCGGCTTTGGCGGAAAACCGGGCGGCGGGAAAAAGTCCGAACGCGAGCAGCGTCCGATCGAGCCGCCGGGCCAGCGCAAGGCCAATGTCTGGATGGCGCCGGGCGCGCGGCCGATCGGCAAGGGCAGGGCGGACGCCGATGCCGCCAAGGCGGCCGAAGCCAAGGAACGCAAGGCCTCGTTCAAGCCGTCTTACGGCAAGCCGGCCAAACCCGGAGGGGCAAAGCCGTTCGGCAAGCCGCGTGGCGAACGCCCCAATTCCGGCAGCAGTGATAGCGGCAAAGGCGGCGACCGGCCGCGCAGCGGCCCCAAGGGATCAAGGGGAGGCAATGCGGATCGTCGGCGGTGAGTTTCGCGGGCGTCCGCTGGCGACGCCCCGCTCAAGCGCTATCCGCCCGACCACCGACCGCACCCGCGAGGCTGTCTTCAACGTGCTGGCGCATCGCTTTCCCGACAGGCTGGCCGGCGCGCGCGTGCTCGACCTGTTCGCCGGCACCGGCGCGCTCGGCCTCGAGGCGCTGTCACGCGGCGCAACTTTTGGCGTTTTCATCGAAGAATCGGCGGAAGGGCGCGGCCTGATCCGCACCAATGTCGAGGCCTTCGGCCTCACCGGGCGTACCAAGATATTCCGTCGCGATGCTACGGCTCTGGGCGACGCAGGCACGATCGTCGAGTTCGGCCTGGTGTTCGCCGACCCGCCCTATGGCAAGGGACTGGGCGAGCGTGCCTTGCGCTCGGCCAAGGCCGGCGGCTGGCTCGCCCCCGGCGCGCTCTGCGTCGTCGAGGAGGCGGCAGCGGCGCCGTTCGAGGCAGGGCCGGGCTTTTCGGTTGTCGACGAGCGCAGCTATGGCGAGACGGTTATCCGCTTCATCGAAGCCGCCTGAGTTCGGCCTCCTTTGCGCGCGAAAATGACGAACAAATCACTTTGCCTGTATCGCCATCCCCGCCTATCGTCCCGCCCATGACAACCGGAGCCATTGATGACACCTCAGGCTGAATGGCTGCGCGGAACGCTCTTGGCGCTGGCTCTCGTGATGACCGGCCCGGTGCTGGCCGACAACAAGCCGGACGACGGCAAGGTGACGAATTTCCTGCTCGACAACGGCATGGAGGTTGTCGTCATTCCCGATCACCGGGCGCCGATCGTCACCCATATGGTGTGGTACAAGATCGGCAGCGCGGATGAGCCGCCCGGCAAGTCCGGCATCGCCCATTTCTTCGAGCATCTGATGTTCAAGGCGACGACCAATCACGCGGCCGGCGCGTTCGACCGCGCCGTCTCCGCGATCGGCGGTTCGAACAACGCTTTCACCTCCTATGACTACACCGCGTTTTACGAGACGGTGGTGCCGCAGGCGCTCGAGCAGATGATGGATTTCGAGGCTGATCGCATGCGCAACCTCATCCTCAACGACAATGTCATCGCCACCGAGCGCGACGTGATCCTGGAGGAACGCCGCTCGCGCATCGACAGCATTCCGCAGGCGGTGCTCGGCGAGGAGGTCGACGCCACGCTGTGGCAGAACCAGCCCTATCGCATTCCGGTGATCGGCTGGATGCAGGAGATGGAGAAGCTGAACCGCGCCGATGCCAAGGCTTTCTACGACAAATATTACACGCCCAACAACGCCGTGCTGGTGGTGGCCGGCGATGTCGACCCGGAGGTGGTCAAGGCGCTGGCCGAAAAGACGTATGGCAAGATTGCGCGTGGTCCAGACCTGCCGCCGCGCATCCGTCCGGTCGAACCCGAGCAGAACACCAGGCGCACGGTGACGCTCACTGACGCGCGTGTCAGTGTGCCGAACTTTTCGACGCAATGGGTGGTTCCCTCCTATCACACTGCAAAGCCGGGCGAAGCGGAAGCGCTGGACTTGCTGGCGGAGATCCTCGGCGGCGGTAGCCGCAGCCGGCTCCACCAGCAGCTTGTCGTCAAGCAGGGCATCGCCGCCGAGGCCGGCGCCTTCTTCCAGGGCACCATGCTCGATGCCACCAACTTCACCGTCTATGGCGCGCCGCGCGGCGACGCCAAGCTGGCCGATGTCCAGGCGGCGGTCGAGGCCGAGGT
>NZ_RZSX01000942.1:0-2316 GCF_004023105.1 Mesorhizobium sp. M5C.F.Ca.IN.020.32.2.1
CCCCGAGGCCGAGCGCGGCGACATGATGGCCGCCTATCGCAAGCGGCTGGTCGGCAGCGACCGCAAGGCGCAGGTCGAGGCCGCCCGCGCCTGGAGCCTGTGGGAGGGCGAGACGATCACGCTATTGCCCGATCCGGAAACCAGCAGCCGGTTTGGCGAAGACGACTATGCCGTGGCCTTCGCCCGCATCGAGAACCACTATTTCGTCCATGCCGGCTGGCTGGAGGAAGGGCAACTGCTGCGTGATGCCTTCAAGTTGAAGGACATCCCCGGCACCATCGTTCATGGCCGCTACGACATGCCGTGCCCGGCGCGCTATGCCTGGGCGCTGCACAAGGCGTGGCCGAAAGCGGATTTCCACCTGATCGAGGGCGCCGGCCATGCCTATTCGGAGCCGGGCATCCTCGACCGGTTGATCCGGGCGACGGATCGGTTTGCGGGGAAATGATCATGGGCCGCGAGCGCCTCTATCTCTTCGACACGACACTGCGTGATGGCCAGCAAACACCGGGTATCGACTTTTCAGTCGAGGACAAGATCGCCATCGCCGGGCTGCTCGACGAGTTCGGCATGGACTATGTCGAGGGCGGCTATCCCGGCGCCAACCCGACCGACACCGCCTTCTTCGCCGAGCCCCGCACGGCCAGTGCCAAATTCGTCGCCTTCGGCATGACCAAGCGGGCTGGGGTCTCGGCTTCGAACGATCCAGGCCTTGCCGCATTGGTCCAGTCGAAGTCGGACGCCATTTGCTTTGTAGCCAAGAGCTGGGACTACCATGTCCGCATCGCGCTGGGCTGCACGAACGAGGAAAACCTCGAAGCGATCAAGGCCTCGGTCGAAGCGGCGATTGCCTCGGCCAAGGAAGCACTGGTTGATTGCGAGCATTTCTTCGACGGCTTCAAGGCCAATACCTCCTATGCGCTGGCCTGCGCAAAGACCGCCTACGAGGCCGGCGCGCGCTGGGTGGTGCTATGCGACACCAATGGCGGCACGCAGCCGTCGGAAGTGCGCGCCATCGTCGAGAAGGTCATCGCCTCAGGCATTCCCGGAGACCATCTCGGCATTCATGCCCATGACGACACCGGCCAGGCGGTGGCGAATTCGCTGGCCGCCGTCGAGGCCGGCGTGCGCCAGATCCAGGGCACGCTGAACGGCATCGGCGAGCGCTGCGGCAACGCCAATCTGATCTCGATCGTGCCGACGCTGGCGCTGAAGCCGGCCTTTTCCAACCGCTTCGAGACAGGCATTTCGGCCGAAGCGTTGGCCGGAATATCGCGCCTTTCCCGGGCCTTTGACGAATTGCTGAACCGCGCGCCGGAAGCGCAGGCGCCCTATGTCGGCGCTTCCGCCTTCGCCACCAAGGCCGGCATCCATGCCTCGGCGCTGGCCAAGGAGCCGGCCACCTACGAGCATGTGCCGCCGGAAGCAGTTGGCAACCGCCGCCGCGTCATGGTCTCGGACCAGGGCGGCAAGGCCAATTTCCTCGCCGAGTTGAAGCGGCGTGGCATCGACATGCCGAAAGACGACCACCGGCTCGACGCACTGATCGCTGTGGTCAAGGAGCGCGAGGCCGAAGGCTATGCGTATGAGGGCGCCGATGCCAGCTTCGAGCTTCTGGCGCGCAAGATGCTGCACGGCCTGCCGGAATTCTTCAGCGTCACCTCGTTTCGCTGCATGGTCGAGCGCCGCTTCGACGCCAACGGCCAGCTGAAGACGGTCTCAGAGGCGATCGTCAAGGTGATGGTCGACGGCGAGGAGAAGATGTCGGTGGCCGAAGGACACGGCCCGGTCAATGCGCTCGACATCGCGCTGCGCAAGGATCTCGGAAAATTCCAGAACGAGATCGCCGACCTCGAACTTGCCGACTTCAAGGTGCGTATCCTCAATGGTGGCACCGAGGCGATCACCCGCGTGCTGATCGAATCGCATGACGCAACCGGCGCCCGCTGGTGGACGGTCGGCGTCTCAGAAAACATCATCGACGCTTCGTTCCAGGCGCTGATGGATTCGATCGTCTACAAGCTGATGAAGAACCGCGAGATGGCCGGGCTGGTCGCGGCGGAGTAGGATTGAACCATCAGCGAAAGTCCATTGATCCATCAGAACTTTGCGATGGTCTTGGCCCGGCGGCTGGCGCATAGCGTTGGGCCATGCCCACGCAAGCAATCCAGCTCGAAGCAGACTCAAAGGCCCGGCGTGGCTTTCTGTTGGCCCTGGGCGCCTATCTCCTGTGGGGGCTGCTGCCCTTTTACATGAAGGCTGTCGCGCATCTGCCGCTGGCCGAAGTCATCGCGCACCGCATCGTCTGGTCGGTGC
>NZ_RZSX01000943.1:0-2312 GCF_004023105.1 Mesorhizobium sp. M5C.F.Ca.IN.020.32.2.1
GGGCTGGTCAGGGGCATGGCGAAAGCTCTCCCACGGACGGTATCTTGGTGCATGTTTGAAATTCCTTTGTGCTGGCTCAAGTGGGCTTAGATAGGTCTCGATGATGGCGGCGAGGCTCTCCGAGGTGCCTTCGTTAGCCTGGATGCATGGCGTGATCGCGCGTAGCCATTTTGCGCTGGGCCATTGCCTCGGGGCGCACTCATTGTATGGTCGCGGACGCGGTTCCATGGGTCCGGTTGTAGTCGAGAGGCAAGATTCGAGGTAAAGTGATTTTGTTCCTCATTTGAAGGCGCTGCTTCCCGTCTGCTCTCGTGGTAGGAGGAAGTGGAGTGGCGGCCAGCTCCGATTTCGCCTCATGGCGGGGTTTGCGGATCAACGCGCACGCGCCATGCCAAATGAGAATCGTTCGAGGCAAAGCGATAGATCTTGCTCAGCTACGTTACGCCTCCGACGTTGTCGGACATCGGATAGCGCCGAACAGGACCGCTTGCGGATTGGGAGGACGTGTCTTTTGCGCAAGAGGACCTCCGCCCCTCAGGCAAATAGCTCCGACCGGGGCGCTATGCTTCACCACCGTCGGCCCGGGAAGTAACGCTCTTTATGCCGAGGTGTTCTCCCACTGGACGCCGCGCATTCGCCATCATGTGAAAGAGTTCTACTGCTCGACGACCAGAAATTCTCGACCAGCCGGGGCCATGCGGCTAGGGCAAGGAGGCTCTGGGCCCAAAGGCAGGTTGACGTCGTGCGTACCCATTCGGCGCTGGTACGCCCGCAAGGTGAGCTGGACGCGCTCCGCCGGGGGAACGAGACATTTCAAGGGATCTTGCGATATCCGTCGTGTTAGCCTCGCCGTCTTTACCGGTGTGGTTCGAGGCGCTAGTCAGCGTGACGCGCCTTGCATAGTGCCCGATCACCCGAGAACGCCTGTGATCCATCGCGAGGAAATACAGCGGACCTCATTTGCTGGCAGAACGCCTATCCGACCCAAGTACCTTCTAATGGCGGCTGGCTATCCTGCGGCGCAGATTACTGCAGTCGCGCTCGAACGTGGGCAGGTAGCGTCGCTCGACGCCTGGCTGCAGAAGTGGAGGCAGCGAAGGGCATCCGATACATTGGTGCAGCATTACGTGCTGTCGGGGCTCAACGCCGCGCTGATTGAGCCCAATGCCGCCGACTTGCCAGCCGCGTGGTGATTTATGTCCACGAGGCAAGGATCCACACGCGGCGGTGGCGGCACGAGGACCAAGCCGCCCCGCACTTTCGACCCGGCGCCAAAGTGCCACTGCTCGAGGACGCCGGCCAGTCTAATGACAGGCGAGCCATCCAAGCTCTCACCTGTCCTAAAGCGGCTGGCTCAAGAGGGCGAAACCCGACAGCGGCAGAAGACATGTCAGGTCCACGACAATCGGCCGTGTTTGGGCTCGTGGAGAATTTTCAAAGCATTCCCCGCCGCTTACCGGAGCTGAGAGGGGTTGGCACGCCCATTGCTGCTTGATGGGCGGCAACACTGTGAGAGGGCTGAATCGCATGCAAACGCGCAAGACGAGCGATGGCCTCCTGATCCGTGTGTTGCGATTCTGACAGAGAAACCAACTACGCATAAAAGCCACGAAAGGTGTGGGTAGCTTTGGATAAGAACATCATGGAACTGCGTATGGGGTCCCCGGCTCCTCCGATCAAAGTGGAGAACTGGCTGCGTGGCGAGCCCGTCACGAACTTTAAGCCCGGCAAGGTCTACCTCGTTGAATTTTGGGCGACTTGGTGCGGACCATGTGTCGACGCCATGCCCCATTTGATTGAACTGCAGGAGAAATATAAAGACAGCGGATTTGAGATTATCGGAGTCGCAGCTTGCGAACAGGCTGCAACCGCGGACGAGGCGCGGACCAACGTGGATGCCTGGCTGACCGAGAAGTTCCCGAATCTGAATTATCGTATCGGGTTCGATTACATTGGCGAAATGAACAAGCTCTGGATGGATCCCAGCTCTTCGATTGGGATTCCCACCTCGTTCGTGGTCGACCGCGACGGCCACATCGCTTTTATTGGCCACCCGGCGGAACTCGATGACGTTTTGCCGAAAGTCCTTAACGGCAGCTGGCGCAGCAGCTATGAAGCGAAAGCCGCCGATGCAAAGCGCATCGCGCATAACCAACTTGCAGCGCGCGAAATGTCGCTTACCCGGCCGATATACGCCAAACTTACGCCGGCGATGCAGGCCGAGGATTGGACGGCGGCGCTCTTGGCCATCGAAGAAGGCCTCGCCTTGATGCCAGACTCTTATGAGTTCCGGCAGATTCATGCGGATCTTC
>NZ_RZSX01000944.1:0-2309 GCF_004023105.1 Mesorhizobium sp. M5C.F.Ca.IN.020.32.2.1
CCCCATGCACCGGCATCTTGCCGATCTCGAGCATGATCGGCACGGCGAGCGGCGAGATCTGCTCAAGGTTCTTATGCACGATTCGTCCCTGGATACGCGAGAGCATCTCGGCAAGTCTGCTGACATCCAGCAGACCGGTGGCCGCATCGGCACGCGTCGCCTGCAACAGGATATGGTCGGGCTCATGGCTGCGCAGGACGTCGTAGATGAGATCGGTCGACACGGTGACCTGACGGCCGCTCTTCTCCTGGCCCGGATGACGTTTTTCGATCAGCCCCGAGATCAGCGCGCAATTGCGGAAGGTGCGCTTCAAGAGCCAGCTGCCGGCGAGCCAGGCTTCGAGGTCATCGCCCAGCATGTCCTGGTCGAAAAGTTCGCCGAGCGAAGGTTTCTTTGCCCTGAACATCCTGCCCATATCAGCAAGCGACCATATGGCAAGTGCATAGTCGGTGGCGACGAAGCCGAGCGGCCTGGCTCCCGCCCTGTCGAGCCGGCGGGTGAGCAGCATGCCGAGCGTCTGGTGCGCCAGCCTGCCCTCGAACGGATAGGCCACCAGATAGTGCCGGTTTCCGCGCGGAAAGGTCTCGATCAGCAGGTCGTCGCGTTTCGGCAGCACCGATTTGTCGGCCTGGAAGCTTAGCCAGTCGGCGACCTGTTCCGGCAGCTTTTTCCATCGCTGCGGGTCGTCCAGCATGATGCGGACCTGTTCGGCGAGGTAGGTTGAAAGCGGGAATTTGCCGCCGCCATAATAAGGCACCTTGGCGTCGCTGCCGGGCGCATTCGATACGAAGCACTCGTTCTCGCGGATGCCTTCGAAGCGCAGCACCTTGCCGGCGAACATGAAGGTATCGCCATGCGTCAGCGTTTCAAGGAAAGCCTCCTCGATCTTGCCGAGAACCCGGCCGCCGCGCGAGGCAGAGCCTCTGCTGCCGGCCTGGACATTGCGCACGTTGAGTGCCGGAACTTCGATGATGGTGCCGACATTCAGCCGGTATTGCTGGGCAATGCGAGGATTGGACACGCGCCACAGCCCGTCCTTGTTCAGGCGGATACGGGCGTAGCGCTCATAGTTCTTCAGCGCATAGCCGCCGGTGGCGACGAAATCGACGACACGGTCGAACGTGGGCCGATCGAGGCTGGTATAAGGTGCAGCCGTTCTTACTTCCTCGAACAGCGTATCTGCAAGGAATGGCGCGCCGCAAGCGCAACCCAGCACATGCTGCGCCAGCACGTCGAGCCCGCCATTGACCAGCGGCGGCGTGTCCTGGGCGCCGAGATAATTGGCGTCGAGCGCCGCCCGGCATTCCAGCACCTCGAAGCGGTTGGCCGGGATCAGGATCGCCTTCGACGGCTCATCCATGCGGTGGTTGGCGCGGCCGATACGCTGCGCCAGCCTGCTTGCCCCCTTCGGCGCGCCGACATGCACGACCAGGTCGACGTCGCCCCAGTCTATACCGAGGTCGAGCGTCGAAGTGGCGACGATGGCGCGCAAGGCATTCTCGCCCATCGCTTTCTCGACGCGCCGGCGCTGGGCGACGTCGAGCGAGCCGTGATGCAACGCGATCGGCAACGTGTCCTCATTGACCCGCCACAATTCCTGGAACAGCAGCTCGGCCTGACTGCGTGTGTTGACGAACAGCAGGGTCGTCTTGTGTCGCTTGATCTCGCTGTAGATCTCCGGTGTCGCGTAGCGGGCCGAATGTCCAGCCCACGGCACGCGCTCCTCCGAATCGAGAATGGAGATCTCCGGCTTGGCGCCGCCGGTGACGACAATAAGTTCGGCCAGGCCGCCCGGTGGATTCTGGCTGACCAGCCAGCGCCGCAGTTCGTCCGGCTCGGCGACCGTCGCCGACAGGCCGATCGTCTGCAAGCCGGGAACAAAGGATCGCAGCCGGGCCAGCCCGAGCGACAGGAGATGCCCGCGCTTCGAGGTCACCAAAGAATGCAGTTCGTCGAGGACGACGTAGTGCAGATCCTCGAAGAAGCGCCTGGCGTCGGGCGCGGCAATCAGCAGCGCCAGTTGCTCGGGCGTGGTCAGGAGAATGTCGGGCGGCGCCAGCTTCTGCCGCTGGCGCTTGTGCGCGGGCGTGTCGCCGGTGCGCGTCTCGATGGTAACAGGCAGCCCGATCTCTTCGACCGGTTTGCCGAGATTGCGCTCGATATCGACCGCCAACGCCTTCAGCGGCGAGATATAGAGCGTGTGGATGCCGCGGCGCGCCTGCTCCGGTTTTCTCCTTGGCCGGCCTGCCAGATCGGTCAACGAGGGCAAGAAACCAGCCAGTGTTTTGCCGGCGCCGGTCGGCGCGATC
>NZ_RZSX01000945.1:0-2308 GCF_004023105.1 Mesorhizobium sp. M5C.F.Ca.IN.020.32.2.1
TCTATCTTTGTGAGAACAACGGCTATGCAATCACCACCTCGGTGGCGCGAAGCCACGGTCAGCCCGACATTGCACTGCGGGCAGCGGGCTACGGTATGCCAGGGGTGACGGTTGATGGGCAGGACGTGTGCGCCGTCTATGAAGCCGCGGCACGGGCTGTCACGCGGGCTCGCGCGGGCGAGGGACCCACTCTCATCGTTGCCAACACGTACCGGTTCGACGAGCACAGTTTCGGGCTGGTCATCCCGGGGGAGCCGTATCGATCGATCGAAGAAGTCGATAGCTACAAGCGCCATTGCGATCCCATCGTACTGTATCGGACTGTGCTCCTCGAAGAAGGCATAAACGAAGGGAGTCTTGCAGAAATTGAGGAAGAAGTGACCGAAGCGGTGAAACAGGCTGTCAAATTTGCTTTGGCTAGTCCAATGCCTCGGCCCGAGACGTTGCCCGACTACCTGTTTAACTCGCCTGTTGCGGGAGCTGCGGCTGAGCTCGAGAGGAATTGATCGACATGCGAACTGATGCGCAGATACTTGCTACGACGCCCGACGCCTATGTTCAGATGACCTACCTTGAAGCGCTTATGCAGGCGCAGATGGAGGAAATGGATCGCGATGAGCGGGTCGTTCTAATGGGAGAGGACATCTCGGTCTATGGAGGTGACAAGCTTGTTGAGCGATTCGGCAAGCATCGGATTTGGGACATGCCTATTTCGGAAGGCAGTTTCACCGGCGTAGGAATCGGAGCTGCTATCAACGGATTGCGACCGATAGTAGACCTCGGATTTGCCAGCTTTGCCTATCTCGCCTCGGATCAGATCATCAATCAGGCCTCGAAATTGCGGTATATGACTGGAGGCCAGATCGACATTCCTATCGTGATTCGTTGCTGTATGTTCTCCACGGGGTCGATGGCGGCGCAGCATGCCGACCGGCCCTATCCGCTTTTCATGAATGTGCCAGGTCTCAAGATCATCAGCCCGACCAGCCCCGCTGATATTAAAGGGCTTATGAAATCGGCCATTCGCGACGGCGATCCTGTGCTCGTCTTCGAAGAGAAAAGGCTGTGGCCGCTCAAGGGGAATGTGCCCACAGATCCGGACCATTTAGTTCCGATTGGCAAAGCGGATGTGAAACGCGAGGGAAGCAACGTCACCCTTATCGCTATCGCAGGCGCCCTTCGGCCGGCGCTGGACGCAGTTGAAGCGCTCGCCAGGGAAGGCATTTCGGTCGAAGTGATTGACCCACGGACGTTGAAGCCGCTCGACCATGAGACGTTCAAAACCTCCGTCGCCAAGACCGGAAGGGTTGTGATCGTTGAGAATGCTCACCGAGTCTGTAACGTGGGAAGTGAAATCGCTGCGGTGATGGCGGAAGAAGCTTTCGAACTTTTGAAGCAACCGATTCTACGTCTGAGCGCTCCGGACATTCACGTACCGTTCAGTCCGACCCTCGAGAAGAACTTCTACCCGACGAAGGATAGCATCATCGCCGCCGTACGGCGGCTGCTCTGAGACCTTCGAATACTCTGAATAGATCGGAAGCAAAGATGACAACGGACATTATCTTACCCTCCAGTGGAATGGGCTCAAGGAAGCTACAATCGTTCGCTGGTTAAAAAGTATCGGCGAGGCTGTTTGTCGTGGAAGTCGAGACAGCTAAGGCCACTGGAGAAGTCGAAGCACCCGCGAACCGCATTTTGACGACAATCGCTGCACCGGAAGGTGCAACGGTAGAGACCAACGCGGTCATTGGAACGATTGAAGCCTGATGTCCCGCTCTTTCACCGAGGTTCCCTTAACGCCGTTGCGGAAAGCCATAGCCGCTCGGATGACGCAGGCAAATCAGACGATTCCTCACTTCCGCCTTGTTGCCACCGAAGTTGATGCTCTTCTGCGTTGGCGGGCAGCGATCAACGAAGTGGGTCCGACAATAAGAATATCTATAAATGATTGTCTCATCAAGGCGGTTGCGATTTCGTTGGTCGACAATCCCGCCCTAAACTGCCAGATGACGGACACGGCGATCCGCCGGTTTCACTGTGCTGACATTTCGGTAGTAATCGCTGTTGAAGGTGGCCTTGATCGGCTTCGCATGAAGATGATTGCCGCCGGTTATGAGGATAGCATGATGCCCACCGGAACGCGCATTTTAGGAGATCATGGTGCCAGTTTGTGGGGGGCGCTCATGACAATGCCGACTCCGCGCCCGTCCATTTGATGCTGCTAATTTTTTTGCCACGGCACGAAAAATGCCGATCCCCAACATGAACGCCGCGCGCACCGATTAGGCTCCCATCAAAGGAATAC
>NZ_RZSX01000946.1:0-2305 GCF_004023105.1 Mesorhizobium sp. M5C.F.Ca.IN.020.32.2.1
GTGTTCTACGTGTTCGCGGCGCTGGCAATGCTTTCGGTGACGATCAGCCTTGGCGGCAAATGGTTCGGCCGCTCGATCGCCATGGCCGGATACACCGACGACAAGACAATCCACGAGGTGGTGATCGGCAACAACGTCATCGCCGTGCCGGGCAATGTCATCCGCTTCGACCAGGCCCGGCGCGACGGCATCGCCTCGCGGCTCGACCTCTATCTGCGCTATCCCGAGATGGACGGCTACAGCGAGGCCGCCCGCGACGATTTCAATCACACCGGATCGAGCAAGGACATCGTCTTCCTGTTGTTCGAACGGCAGATAATGTCGCGCGAGATGAGCGGCCGCTTCGCGCCGATCTACAGCGCCCTGATCGTCGAACCCGGCACGCCCGGCCCGGGCGGCACGACGCTCTACGGCTTCACCGAAAAATCAGGGTATTTCAACGAGGTGCTGGCGGTTGCCAATCGCCGGGGCAAGGACCCGTTCGTGGCCCGCTGCCTGAGCGGCCCGAGTGCTGCGCAATCGCTAGCGCCCTGCGAGCGCGACATTCTGGTCGGCGACAATCTCAGCCTCACCTACCGCTTTCCCATGGAATTTCTGGGGAATTGGCAGGCGCTAGATGCAGCCATCGCCGCCGAGGCTGCGCGTATGCTGAAGACAGGGCGCTAACGCTTGTGTCTGAAGGGATTATGCGACAAATCGCAAACGGTGGAGATTGGCGTCCCCTTCTCCGCCAGGGAT
The DNA here is from genome assembly GCF_004023105.1 of Mesorhizobium sp. M5C.F.Ca.IN.020.32.2.1. NCBI lineage: Bacteria > Pseudomonadati > Pseudomonadota > Alphaproteobacteria > Hyphomicrobiales > Phyllobacteriaceae > Mesorhizobium > Mesorhizobium sp. M5C.F.Ca.IN.020.32.2.1. Next base: position 739 of record NZ_RZSX01000946.1, read on the forward strand.
AACGGCGCCTACCGGTAACCGAGAACCCCCGACTCAGGCCAGATCGATGTCGAGGATCGCCATCGAGAAGTTATAGTCGCCGTCGTCCTCGTCCTTGAAGACGATGCCGAGGAATTCGTCGCCCACATAGACCTCGGCCGAATCGTCCTTGCGCGGCCGCGCCTTCACTTCAAGCTTGGGGTTCTGGAAGACGCGCTTGAAATAGGCGTCCAGCTTTCTGATTTCGTCCGGCTTCAAAACTCTTCTCCGATCGTCGGTCTGCTCGTTTGAGCGCGCTTCTGGCACGTCGACAATGGCGATGTAAAGGCGAGCCGACCGGATATGCGAGAACCGACAGCCGGCGGGGCCGGCAAACGGAGTTCGATTGCCCGCCCCGCGGACTTGAAATCAGATATCGAAGCTGACGACGTGGTCCATCGACTGCGACGGCAAAAGCTGGTCCATCTGCCGCGAAGGCTGGTCGCAGCCGGTCTCGCCGACGACGCGGGCCGGCACGCCGGCAACCGTCTTGTTGTGCGGCACCGGCGACAGCACTACCGAGCCTGCCGCGATCTTTGAGCAATGGCCGACTTCGATGTTGCCGAGGATCTTGGCGCCGGCGCCGATCAGCACGCCGTAGCGGATTTTTGGATGGCGGTCGCCGCCGGCCTTGCCGGTGCCGCCCAGCGTCACGCCGTGCAGGATCGACACGTCGTCCTCGATCACCGCCGTCTGGCCGACGACGAGGCCGGTGGCGTGGTCGAGGAAGATGCCCTTGCCGATGCGGGCGGCCGGATTAATGTCAGTCTGGAACACCGAGGACGACCGGCTCTGCAGGTAGAGAGCGAAATCCTGGCGGCCCTGGTTCCACAGCCAATGTGCCAGCCGGTGGATCTGGATGGCATGAAAGCCCTTGAAATAGAGCACCGGCATGATGAAGCGGTCGCAGGCCGGATCGCGATCGTAATAGGCCTGGATGTCGACACGCACCGTCGACGACCAGTCCATGTCGTCGGCTGCCATCGCCTTGAATGTCTGGCGGATGAGATCGGAACCGATATCCTGATGGGCGAGCCGCTCAGCCAGCCGATGAATGACCGCCTCCTCGAGGCTTTCCTGGTTGAGGATGGTCGAATAGAGGAACGCCGCCAGCAGCGGATCGCGGTTGACCGCCTCCATCGCCTCGTCCCGGATCGAGCGCCAGATCGGGTCGATCGGCTCCACCATGGTCGGGCGGGCAATCGTAACGCTGTTCATTAATGATCTCCGGCCATCTAATGTCTCGGGCTTGGCGACTTGCCTATTCTCCGGCCGCATAATGCGAATCGCGATCGAAGTGATTCAGGCGATGCGCATTAAGTGCCTGTTTTGAGCATGTCGTTGTCCCAAAACCGCTGCGCACTTTTGCGCGACATGCTCTATAAGCCAGATCATAGCACGGTTGAACTCAATTTTCCTTAGTGCTTTGTCAAATGGATTTGGTTCACGGAAATTCAAGCGGCCATGGAAGACGAACCCTTGATCGACGAGCCGCTGAAGCACGAGCTTTCCGCGCTCTATCAGGCCGACGACCGCCACTATCACGGCC
>NZ_RZSX01000947.1:0-2301 GCF_004023105.1 Mesorhizobium sp. M5C.F.Ca.IN.020.32.2.1
CCCATTTCGTGTTCGGCGAGGCGAAGGCGGCCGGTGCGACAAGGAGATTAGCGGTGGCGCGGCCACTCCTGCCGTGCAGTTCGGCAGCTTTCCGGCGGTCAACGGCGGCCGCCAGCGCCTGCCGGACGCGCCTGTCGGTCAGGATTGGATGCGGGAACTCCACGCTCGCGCGTTCGCCGTCGGCGGTTTCCCGTCTGGGATCGGTGAAATTGAGCATGATGCGTTCGACATAAGATCCCCAATACAAATCGACCCTACCAACGCCCTTGGTTTCAAGCCTTCGAAGGTCAGCCTCGCCGACCTGAAGGTTCCACGCGTAGTCGACGATGCCTTCGCTCACTGCGTTTGCAGCGGTTCTGGCGTCGCCACCGCCCTGAAGCGTGACCTGCTTGAACGCCAGGCTGTCACGATCACGATACTCGGGATTTGGCTCGAAGATGATCTTGACCGTGTTGACGACGTCCTCGCCGATGAGAAGGACGTCCTCCGTCCGGAACTCCTTGAGGCGGTATGGACCGGTGCCCACCGGGGCGAGGTTTGCCGGAGCGCTGGCGGCATCTTTGTTGTTGTGAATAACCATTCCCTGCACGCCGACGAAGGGCAGCGACCAGGCGGGATTGACGTCCTTGAACGTGACCTTGATGGTCAAGTTGTCCAGCGCCTCCACCTTCGCGACTGATTTGTACGAGCCCGCGCTCGACGAGCCCACGTCCTCGTTCACTATGTATTGGTAGGTGAAAAGGACATCCTTCGCGGTGAACGGCACGCCGTCGGACCACTTGATGCCCGGCCTAAGCTTCCATGTGACCGATCTGCCATCGGGCGCGACCTGGCCGTTCTCAAGCGATGGAATCTCGGCTGCGAGAAAGGGCACCAGCCGGCCCTCGGCGTCAAAGCTGGCCAGCGGCTCGTAGACGATACGGCTTGCCGTTTGATCCTTGATGCCCGGCGCCTGGTGTGGGTTCAGTGTGCTTGGCGCTTGCCACAGCAACAATCTCAACGTATCGCCATCCGGCTCGGTCGTCTGTGCGGGTTGGGGCAAACCGACAACAAGCGCCGCGACTATGAGCAGGAACAACCTGCACATAGCATTGATGCGGGCCAACGATACACCCTCTCGGCTCCGAGACGCTCGCATCCCTTCCTCCCTGCCCCTGTGATCCTGCGGCCGCAGCTCCCCTTCAGACAGTTGGCTATGCGAGGAGATGTTTATCTCCAGTCCACGAAATTGATCCCAATTGCGGCCGCTGGCAAGACTAATCAGTCCGAGACCATGAACCTGCACCTAGGGCTGCATGATGCATGCGCTGAAATCGCTGATCGTTGGGGAGGAGATCACCGCGATACGGAAGCGGCTGGGCGCTCGGAATCTGCAGCCGCTGTTTAGATGCAAGCGGTTGGCCAAGAATGACAGCTCATCGCTCATGCGAGTCCTTGCCTTAACAATGGATGGTGTCTCCAGGTCGCCGGAGGGTTGCTGCGAACGAAGAGCATAAAATCCTTGGGATTAAGCTATTCGGCGGGCGTCGGCCGGACGTCGGGTTCTGGCGCGACTACGACTTCCAGCATGGTCACCTGGGATGTCTGCTTCCGGGCGGAGATAAAGTTTGGCTCTTGGCCGACATTGCGGCGCAAAGCTGCCGTTCTTCCCAGCTTGTATGGTCAACGCAACATGCTCGCGGCTCAGTGGGCAGCCGCGCGCCGTTCGAGTGAACGGGCATACTGCGTCAGCGGAAAACACATGACGAAGAAGATCAGCGCCACCAGCCCATAGACGGTGAAGGGTTCGAAGGTCGCATTGTTGATCGCGTTGGATGTCCTGACCAGTTCCTCGAAACCGATGATCGAGGTCAGCGCCGTCGACTTGATCAGCTGCACCAGGAAACCGACAGTCGGCGCACGGGTGATCGAGAACGCCTGCGGCAGGATGATCAGCCGGAGTTCCTGCAGATAGTGGAGGCCGAGACTGGCGCCGGCATCCCACTGGCCGCGCGGCAGCGCATCGACGCCGCCGCGCCAGATCTCGGCGAGATAGGCGCTGGCGAAAAAGGTGAGGCCAAGCGCTGCGGCGGTCCACGGTTCGATGCGCAAGCCCAGCATCGGCAGGCCGAAGAACATCAGGAAGAGCTGCATGAGCAGCGGCGTTCCCTGAAAAAGCGCGATGTATCCCGATGCAAGCCGCTGCGCCCATTTATTCTTGGCGATCCGGAAGAACAGCACGAGCATCCCGACCACGCCGCCGCCGACGAAAGCCGCCAGCGACAGAAGCACCGTCCAGCGCGCGGCGAGCACAAGGCTTCG
>NZ_RZSX01000948.1:0-2301 GCF_004023105.1 Mesorhizobium sp. M5C.F.Ca.IN.020.32.2.1
CCGGCTTGTGGCGCGCGGCGGATTTGTGGTCGCCGCGCGCGAAGGCGACGGTGGAGACCTCGTGTGTCAGCGTGTTGCGCACGACCCTGAGGTGGGCGCGGCAGCCGCCGGAATGTTGCCAGATCTCGTTGTGGTCGCCCGCCGGGTTCAACCTGTTGTAGACATAGGCGTTCCAGGCATCGAGGTTTTGGGAGGCAGGCTGAGGGCGCTCGCGGTTGCCATCGCCCTGATAGGTGAACTCGATGACGTCGCGCGGGCCGCAATAGGGGCAGGTGATGAGCATCGATGTCCTACCTAATGCAGCCTAGGCGTTGCGCCCTGGCCCTTGTCGTCGATCACAAGGCCGCGATGGAAACGGTCGAGCGTGAAGGGGGCGTTAAAGTCGTGCGGCTCGTCCTTGGCGATGGTCCAGGCAAAGCACCAGCCGGAGGCCGGCGTCGCCTTGAAACCGCCGTAGCACCAGCCGCAGTTGAGATACATGCCCGGCAGCGGACCGGTGGTGATGATCGGCGAACCATCCATCGACATGTCGCAGACGCCGCCCCATGAGCGCAGCATGCGGACGCGGGCGAGACCCGGAAACAGTGCCAGCATCTCGCTCATCACCTCGTCGACAACAGGCAAACTGCCGCGCTGGGCGTAGCTGTTATAGCCGTCGAGGTCGCCGCCATAGACAAGCCCGCCCTTGTCGGACTGCGACATGTAGAAATGGCCCATGCCGAAAGTCAGAACCGTGTTGATGAACGGCTTCAGCGATTCCGTCACGAAGGCCTGCAGCACATGGCTCTCGATCGGCATGGTATCGATGCCGGCGAGCCGCATGACTTGCCCGGTGCTGCCGGCCACCGCGACCGCCACTTTCTTGGCGCGGATCTCTCCGCGCGACGTCGAGACGCCTGATATGCGGTCGCCGTCGCGCAGGAAGCCGGTGACCTCGCAATTCTCGATGATGTCGACGCCGCGACGGTCGGCGCCGCGCGCATAGCCCCAGGCGACGGCATCGTGGCGGGCGGTGCCGGCGCGCCGCTGCATCAGGCCGCCGACGATTGGGAAGCGCGCCGTGGCGGAGACGTCCAGCGCCGGCACCAGGCGTGCGATCTCGGCCGTGGTCATCAGTTCGGCGTCGACGCCGAGATGGCGCATGGCGTTGCCGCGGCGGGCAAAATCGTCGAGCTGGGCGGGTGTATGCGCGAGGTTGAGGCAGCCCCGCTGCGAGAACATGACGTTGTAGTTGAGGTCGTGCGAGAGGTTCTCCCACAGCTTCATCGAATGTTCGTAGAAGCGCGTGTTGGCCGGTAGCAGATAGTTGGAGCGCACGGCCGTCGTGTTGCGGCCGACATTGCCGGATCCGAGCCAGCCCTTCTCCAGCACGGCGACATTGGTGATGCCGTGCTCCTTGGCGAGATAATAGGCGGTCGACAGGCCATGGCCGCCGCCGCCGATGACAATCACGTCATAGGACGCCTTAGGGTCCGGTTTGCGCCAGGCCGGCTTCCAGTCCTTGTTGCCGGTCAGCGCGTTTTTGAGAAGCGAAAAGACCGAATATTCCGCCATTCTTTTTGTTATCCGTTCTCGCTTTTTGTCATCCGTTTTGGGCGATGGGGCACACTATAGAGCAGGCCGCTGCCGCAAAGCCAATATTGCGCCATCGCTTTTCGACTGGCCGACGCCGAGACCGCCGGACAGAGCGGACGGCTTGCTCCCCGGTATGAGCGTCTTTATCAAGGACGAGCTTTAGAACGCCTTACCGCCTGTGAGTCGCCAAACGATCATGCTTTTCCGACTGCTCCGCTTCGTTCTGGTCCTGGCGATCGTTGCCTCGGCGCCGCTTTCGCTTGATGCGGCGGCGCAGGGGCTTGACCATGCTGCGTCCGGCGTGGTCGCCGATCAGCAGAAAATCCTGCAGGATCTGACGACGAGGACCGACAATCTCGAAAAGAAAATCCAGGAGGACGGTGCCGACGACGCCAGCCTTGTCGATATCCGCCTGCAGCTCGAGGAAATGTCGCGAGGTGCGCTGAACAGCGCGCTTGCCTTCCGCCCGCGACTTTCGGAGATCAACGCAAGGCTCGATCAGCTCGGGGTGCCGCCGGCCGCGGGCCAGCCGCCCGAACCCGACATCGTGACCAGCGAACGCCAGGCGCTGGCGTCCCAAAAGGCCGAGATCAATGCTGTCATCGCCACGGCGCAAAACCTGTCGATCCGCATCAGCGGCCTCATCGACAAGATCGCCAATATGCGCAGCGAGCTGTTTCGCAATCTGCTCACTAAGCGCTACGTGCTGTCCGACGCTCTGAGCCC
>NZ_RZSX01000949.1:0-2290 GCF_004023105.1 Mesorhizobium sp. M5C.F.Ca.IN.020.32.2.1
CTAAATAGTTAATTCTGAAAGGTCGCGGACCTTCTTAGCAGGAACGCCGGCAACGACCGTGAAGGGCTCTACGTCCTTCGTGACGACAGACGCCGCGCCGACGACCGCGCCCTTGCCGATCGTGACGCCTTTCAGGATTGTCACGCCAAAGCCGATCCAGACATTCTCCTCGATCGTGACCGGCGCGATGCCGACATCCGACCAGTTTTTTTTGCCCTGATGCCAGTCCGCGACGTCGTTGGCTCGCTGCTTCCAATCCAGCGAATGCGAGTTATGGTCAACGATCGTCGTACCCCAGGAAATAACGACGTCATCGCCGATCCTGATGTGCTCGGCGGCGACTAGGTGGCTCTTGCCGATGAAGCAACGGCGGCCGATCGTGATTTGGGCTGCCGACCGGTCAAACGAGAAACGGCAGTTGATGATACCGTCCTCGCCGATCGAGTGATGGCCACGGCGGGCAGTGCGGACGCTCTGAATGGCCATCTTCGTGCCGGCGCCGACATTGACGCCCGCTAGGTGTTGCAGGAAGCGCGGCACAAAAGGCATGTCAGTGTGTTCCGTATCGTATCTGTTGCTGTCTCTCGGCGACCTGCGATCCGTCGCAGACAATGAGGTTGTGGCATTTGCGCACAAAGCACCCTCCAATGCTGCCCGCGCATCGCGCTCATCGTCGGTTTCCACCATTGGCGCGGGATGCGCCGATCGCTTGGAGCCGGAAAGCGCTGAGGGTTTATGGCACCAGCAGGTCAGTTCGCATCGTCAGGGGCAGATCCGTTGGACCGCCCATCATTTGCGGCAAGCATCTCCGCTTTGCAAGCGTGATGGTGAGGTGTTCACGCGGTAATTCGTTTGGCTCGACACGGCCTCTGGCAACGAGCTAGTGCCGGTAGCATTTCGTCGACCGTAGATAGGTTTGTACCGAGCGATCCTGTGAGTCGAGAATTTCGGCCGCGGCTGGCTGGCTTACGCGTCCAAAAGACACGCCGTAGCCCGCGCAGGCGAATGGCGCAAATACTGCAAAGACTAATGACGGCTGTCTTGCGACTTGTCGTGAGGCTGGCTGTTCGACCACCAGACAAAATACAGCGAACCTACCTTCATGACCGGCACGCGGCGCTCGCGTTCGCGCACCCGCAATTCGCGATAGACTTTCATCTTGAGGGTGCCGCCCGGCAATTTGATACGCACTGCCACCGGTTCAAACTCCCGCCGTGCAACGCAACGATGATGTGCAATGCAGCAAGTAGAGAACTTCCCCAAGGGAAGAGTCAACAGCCGATGGGCACGTTTTGACTGTTTCCGGAAGGATTGAGCGCAGGCGCCTGATGACGTCCAGGGCGTCAAGGCGTTGCCGAGAATTGGTCAGGATCGTCCGGTGTACCCGGCGGGTCATCTAGAGGACGCTGGCGGTTCGACCACCAGCTGAAATAGACCGAACCGACCTTTAGGACAGGGATGCGGCGGGTGCGCTCGCGCTCGCGCAATTCCCGATACACCTTCATCTTCAAGGTGCCGCCCGGCAACTTGATACGAACCGCCATCAGCCCAACCCCATTGTGCAGCGCAGCAATTAGAGAGCTTCCGTGGCGGAAGAGTCAATGGCCGGTCATTGACTATTTCTGGGGCTATCTTCTGGGACTGTTTCCAGAAGGGTCGGGTCGCAGGGTTATCGTTTTGGCGGGGGCCTGGACGGACGATCCGATATGCTGCTCGGCCACCAGACGATGAAGTAATCTCCGACCTGCCAGACCGGAACTTCGCGCTTCTGTTCGCGGCGGCGCAGCTCGTCCTTCGTCTTGATCTTCAAGGTCCCGCCCGGAAGCCTGATCCTTATTGTCACGTGCCCTCCCGCACCCTGTGTCCCACGAGGTACGAACGGTTCATGGGAGCAGTTTCATCCCGGCTAAGCAATTTCGGATCAGGCAGCAAGACGGATCGAGCTGTTTTCAAATGGTCAACACCGTCACTTGAAGAAATCCGCCATGCCCCGGATGGCCAGGAACGCATAGAGGATCGGCCCGGCGACCAGCCCGCAATAGAGGCACAGGATCGCTGCCAGCGCCACAAGCAAGGGCTTGTCGCGGCCGACCGCGCATAGCTCGGCCTTCACCGTCCAGCGCGCCGTTCCTTGATCTTGCGACATGGGCCGCTGTCCTCCCTATCTCCGCTCCTCTTGGGCTCATTTCACACAGTCGGTTGCAAACATCAACCTGCCCGCGACCTGGGCGGAAAGGACAAGACCATGGATACCACGTTCAAAGGCGCCGCCAGGCGCCTGGACGACCTC
>NZ_RZSX01000094.1:0-11233 GCF_004023105.1 Mesorhizobium sp. M5C.F.Ca.IN.020.32.2.1
GCGCCGATCGTGTTGCTCTGGAGACCGCCGACGGTGCGCTGTTCCGCCGCTCCGACAGTATCGACGCGCGCCGCCCCGACCGTGACCGTCTGCACAATTCCGACGATCTGCGAATGGTTGGCGTCGATGTTCTCCGTCGAATTCGACACGACGTGAATCGTCTCGTTCGCCATCACCGTCAGCGAACGGTTGGCGCCCACCGTCTCGGTATCATTCGAACCAATATCCGTGGTCTGGTCGACGCCTACCTTCACCGTCTTGTTGTTGCCGACGTCCTCGTCGAGGTTGTGGCCGACGGAGTGCTTGGCGTCGTGGTCGATGCGGTCGGACTGATCGTGCTGCACCAGCTTGGTGCGGTCGTTCTTGATCAGAAGGTTGTGATCCTTCTGTGCCTGGAAATTGACCAGTTCGGAACCGGCCTTGTCCTCGAACATCAGCTCGTTGTAACCGCCGCCGCCTTTCGATGAGTCGGATTTCCAGCCGGATTGCGTGGCGCTGCCCGGCAGTCCGTAGGGCGGCATCTGGGAGGCGTTGTAGACGCGGCCGGTGATGATCGGCAGATCCGGGTCGCCTTCGATGAAATCGACGATGACCTCCTGGCCGATGCGCGGGATCTGGATGAACCCCCAGCCGCTGCCGGCCCAGGTCTGCGAAACCCGCACGAAGCAGGAGCTGTTCTGGTCCTTTTTGCCCAGGCGGTCCCAGTGGAACTGCACCTTCACCCGTGCATATTTGTCGGTGAATATTTCTTCGCCGGACGGACCGACCACCGTCGCCGTCTGCGGGCCGCGCATGATCGGCCGTGGCGTGATGCGCGGCGGGCGATAGGGCAAGGCAGTCGGCGCCACGCCCAAGATCACCTTGAAGTTCTCGCTTTCGACGTCGGCAAGGGCTCTGTAGCCCGGATCGAAGAGCCTGTATTCGGCGCTGACCACCAGATACTCCTGGTTCTGGTCTTCTCTTGGGAAACCATCCAGCTTGAAGGTGCAGCCCGAATAGAGGCCGCGCACGGTTCCGACCGCGGCGATGCGCTGGTGCACCGCCTGGATTTCCTCGCGCCGGATCGCGGCCAGGCTGTCGCCGCGACCGACTTCGAGGTGCGCGCCGGGCTGGCGGTAATTCTCGCCCGCGGCCAGCTTGTGACTGAACGGCTGGGCGGATTTGGCCATCAGGTCGGCACCCGGCTTCTTGAAATCATAGTCGGTATGGACATAGGCACCCGGCCGCACCGAACTGCCCGGAATCCATTCGGTTATGTATTCGACATCGCGCCGGGAGCCCTGCCCTTCAAAGTGATAAGGCACCTTCTCATAGCCCGGCGCCGGCTTCAGCTTGTTCATGGCATCGGCCAGCACAAGCGTGTGCTTGCCTTCGTCATGCTCGAAAAAATACAGGATGCCCTCGTGCTCGAGCAGCCGCTGCACGAAATCGAGATCGGTCTCGTCGTACTGGACGCAGTATTCACGCGGCGGATAAGACCCTTGCAGGCGCTTCTCGAACTTTGCCGTGCTGTATTTTGAGAAAATCTCCTCGACGATTTCGATGACGCTCATGTTCTGGAAAATGCGGCAGTCGGTGGTATTGCCGAGAAACCAGAGCCATGGCCTGATGACGGCTTCGTAGTAAGCCAGACGGTCCTCGATCCGGGTCAGCCGAAACTCGGAGACAAGGCCGCTGAACCAGCGTTTCGGATCGGATTCACCTTCGATCGAAACAGGACCGCCCAGCATCTTCAGCGGATCGATGTCGGGGCTGTTGCTCACAAACCCGACCGTATAGGCCAAACAACGACTAATCTCATCGCGCCCGACAAGATGCGTGAAGGTCAACAGGTCAGCGCCAACCGGCGTCTGCACAACCGTAGCACGTTCGTTCGGCATGGGTCGTGCCCCCTCCCGCCGCTCGTTTCTGCTTCAGCCTAGCACATGTCTTGCAGCGACCAAAGGGGACGCTTGGGCGGCTGCAGCCTGGTCGCCTTTGCAATCATCGACTTGAACGCTTCTGTGCCGCCGCTCACAAATTGCTGGTATAATGGGATGTACTGGGCGAGTTTCCCGGCAGGGTCGACGGCGATTTGAATGTTCATCAGGCTGCAGATCAACAATGTCGATTCCCTGCCCGCCGGTATGTCGACCGGCTACTCAGCTCGTGATCGCAGCTTCGAAATCGGCCGCGAGGCCTGCGACTGGACCTTGCCCGACCCCGACAAGTTCATCTCCGGCCGACATTGCGATGTTCGATACGAGGCAGGCGCGTTCTGGCTGCACGACGTCTCGCGCAATGGGACCTTCATCAACGGATCGACCCATCGCATGGCCGGCCCGCATCGGCTTGACCATGGAGACCGGCTGCTGATCGGCCGCTATGTCATCTTGGTATCGATCGATGACGAGCGCGCCACGATGGGTCATCCCGAGAGCAGGCATGGTTCGACGCAACGAGAAATGCCGGTCGCAACCGGTCGGCCTCTGGACTTCGGAGGCGAGCCTTTCTTCAACCCGGCGGAGCAACGGTCTGGACAGCGAGCACCGGTGTCGACGCCTTCGCCGCCCGCGCCTCTCCCTTCGACGAGAGACGAGGTGCTGCGGGAAATCGCGATCGGAGCCGGCATCTCGCCGGAATTGCTTCAATCGCGTGATCCGCATGAAGTTGCAGCCGAAATCGGCGCGGTGCTTCGAACGGTTGTCGAGGAACTGGCCTTGCTGCTGAAGGCACGTGCGGCTGCCAAAATACTGGCCAAGAGCACACACCGGACGATGATAAGCTCCGCGGATAACAATCCCTTGAAGTTCGTCCCGGGAACCGACGACATCCTTGAAATCATGTTCGCACGGCGCAGAGCCGGCTACCTTGATGCCAGGCACAGTGTCGAAGACGCATTCCGCGATCTCAAGACGCACGAATTTGCCACCTATGCAGCCATGCAAGCTGCGCTCTCCCGGCTGCTTGACGATCTGTCGCCCGAGGCGATCGGCAAAAAACTCCCACCGACGTCATTCACATCGAAGAAGAGCCTGGCCTGGGACGCCTTTGTCGCCAAATGGCGGACCATGGAGGAAGCACACGAAAACGGAATGCTGGACATATTCCTGGCCTATTTCGCCGAAGCTTATGCCAAAGCCGACAAGCAAAAATAGACCGGAGGACTGAACCTGGCAGGTGCCCCGGAAATCGGATCGGTTTGCTGCGCTTAGCTTCGGCTGCGGAGCGGATCACGCACCAACTGGAATGTATCAGGGCGTCTTGGCGTGCCCAAAGATGCGGCGCTGTAATTGAGTTGGCGAAGAAAAATCCTTTCGCAGCGCTGCATCTGGTTCCAATCGACCGTTTCTAAGCTTACGATCACTTACGACAGTTCGCCAGCGGGTAAGGCTGATTGACCTGGGGTCTGCGGCACATGTCATGTTACGGCGGGATAGAAAGATATAGCCGACCTTACTCCAGACACTGCCCTCGCCAGCAGCGTATGCATTTCCTGCGCCTGGCCAGGGACCGTTTTGCTCGCCTGTGGCGCACACGCAGCAACCAGGTGTGGACGGACGTTTGGCGATGAGCTCGAAGGACGATCCTTTCGGCCCAGCGGGCAAGACCGTCATTCGCGCACCGCGCCGCGCTGTAAAATCAGCGCCCGCTCCTCAGCGGCCCGTTCCCGACAGCGGGCACCCCGGTCCCTCGCAGGTTAAGGATTCAACGATTTTCGATCCGGGTGTCGGTCGGCATGCACCGCCGGGCTGGACATCGGGAACCGTGATTTATCAGGATGCAGACCCCGGCGCAGCGGCGGCAACCGGCTCCTTTGCGGCGACGCCGGGCATTGAGCAGGAAATCCTGCTGAATGCCACGGACAGCGTCAGATATTCCGCAGCAAATCAGATCCTCGCTGCGGCCGCTCCTTTGCTGATGCTGTTTGGCCAGTTCACGCTTATGCCTGTCGAAAGACAGGCGGAACAACTGGCGGAACATGTTGCCGAGGCGATCGAAAAATTCGACCGGACAATGGAGAAAGCCGGTGTTCCCGAAGAAGATGCACGGATCGCAAAATTTGCTCTCTGCGAAACCGCTGACGACCTCATCGGCAACCTGCCTTGGCCCAAGAGAGACGCCTGGGCGCAACACAGCATGCTGTCACAGTTCTTTCACGTCGTGCCCACCGGCTCGGGCTTCTACGAAGCGCTGAACAAGGTACTGGCAGCGCCGGAGGCACACTACGATTTGCTTGAATTGATGCATGCCTGCCTGTCGCTGGGGTTCGAAGGCCAGTATCGAGGCCTTTCGCGCGAGGACAACAATCTCGAACGCGTTCGACGCGACGTCTACGAGACGCTTCGTTATTTCAGGGCCCGCGCCGACGAAGACATCTCGCCCCACTGGCAAAGCATGGCGGTGTCAAGCGCACAATCGTCGGCCCGGTTGCCGCTCTGGGTGGTTGCGGCCGTAGCGTCGGCGCTGCTGACGGCGGCATTCTTCGCATTGCGGGTCTTCATCACCAACGAGGGCGACGCCCTTGCCAGTGGCTTGCTGAAGCTCGATCCATCGACGCCGATCGCCATCGAACGCGCGACCATGGTGCCGTCGGCTGCGCCGGTGAAAGTCGCTGCGCCTGTCGCCCCTACCCGTTCTCAGATCGATCGCATCCATGCGGCACTGGCCAAAAATATTGCGCGCGGCGGGCTGACCGTCGGCACGCAGGGCAAGTTCATCGTCGTGGAGATCAACAATATCCTGCTGTTCCCGTCCGGCGGGGCCGAGATAAATCCGGAGTTTGGACCGATCGCCGCAGACATCGCCGCCGCGCTGGAACCGGAGCCCGGACCGATCATGATCGTCGGCCATACGGACAATGTGAAGCCGCGAAAATCGAGCGCGTTCAAATCCAACTTCGACCTTTCCATCGCCCGGGCGAAGGCTGTCGAAGCGATGATGGCGCCGCGGTTCAGCAAGCCTTCCCGGATCACGGTCGACGGCAAGGGCGAAGACGAACCGATCGCCGACAATGCGACGCCGGAAGGCCGCGCCCAGAATCGCCGTGTCGACCTGATGATCCCCAAGGAGGAAACGCTGTGAGCACGGCCATTTGGAAGCGCCTATGACGCGTTGGCTGCTGCGGATATTCAGCGCGATCGCGTTGGCCGGTTTCGCGGCAGCCGTCTGGTTTGCCGGACCATTGATCCGCTTTGCCGATACCCGCCCGCTGGCACCCGTCTGGCTGCGCGTGACGATCATCGGCATGATCGTTGCGATCGTGACGCTCTTCTATGGACTCCGTTTCTGGCAAAAGCGAAAGGCACAAAGAGCGCTCGAGACGATAGTCACCCGCAACGACGACAGGGATGACGACTCGCAGGTGCTCGAGGCTCGCATGAGTGAGGCCGTCGCTGCGCTCAAGCGGTCGAGCGGCAAGCGCAACTTCCTCTACGAGATTCCCTGGTACGTCGTCATCGGCCCACCTGGTGCCGGCAAGACAACGGCGTTGGTCAATTCGGGTCTGAACTTTCCGCTTGCCGGTTCGGGCGACGCCCAGCCGGTGGCCGGCGTTGGCGGCACACGATCCTGCGACTGGTGGTTCACCGACCAGGCGGTGCTGATCGACACCGCCGGACGCTACACGACGCAGGATTCCAACGCGCAGAGCGACAAGAAGAGCTGGCTCGCCTTCTTGTCGCTGCTTAAGAAATACCGCACCAGGCAACCGATAAACGGGGTTATCCTGGCCATCAGCCTTGCCGATCTCATGAGCCCCGATGATCGGCAGCTTGACGTCCATGTCGTTGAAATACGCAGCCGTCTGCGCGAAATCCACGAAACACTGAAAATCCAGTTCCCGGTGTACCTGCTCTTCACCAAGGCCGACCTTGTCGCCGGTTTCATGGATTATTTTGGCGGTTTCGACGAGCAGCGCCGCCGCAAAGTATGGGGCGTGACATTCCAGACCGCCGATCGCAGCAAAAACATGGTCGGTGAGGCACCGGCCGAATTCGACGCATTGGCAAAACGCCTGGCGGAGGAGATCGCCGACCGCCTGCAGGAAGAGGCCGATCCGGTCGCACGCATATCCATCTTTGGCTTTCCAGCCCAGTTTGGCGCGCTGAAGGGCCGTATCGCCAGTTTCATCGCCAGCATATTCGATCCGGCCCGCAGCCAGGTGAACGTCAGCTTGCGTGGACTCTATTTTTCGTCAGGCACGCAGGAGGGTACGCCGATCGACCAGGTCCTGGGCGCAATCGGTCGCAGTTTCGGCAGCGCTTCTCGCGCCCATCTTTCCGGCATTGGCAAAAGCTTCTTTTTGCATGATCTTCTGACCGACGTCATTTTCGCTGAATCCGGGTGGGTTTCATACGACAAATCGGCTGAAAGGCGTGCAGCGATCGCCAGATATGGCGGCCTTGGCGCAATAACATTGACCGCTGCGGCGGCTCTGGGCACCTTGGCCCTGAGCTTTACGGCCAACAGGTCGCTGATCGCCTCTACCGCGCAAGCTATAGGCCAGTATCGCGAGACGGCAGACCCGCTACTCAAAATCTCGACGGTCGCCGATGTCGACCTCGAAAACGTCATTGGCCCGCTCGACCAGTTGCGCGATCTGCCGGCCGGGTTCGGCACCAGTGACTTGCCGACACCGATCGAGGAGACGTTCGGCCTCGGTCAGCGGGAAAGACTACTGTCGGCATCAAGAACAGCTTACCGGCAAGCGCTGGAGCGCATGTTCCGCTCGCGCCTGCTGCTTCAGGCCGAACGGACGATCCAGGCCAAGATGGCTGATCCCGCCGCGCTCTACGAACCGCTGAAGATTTACCTGATGCTGGGCGGCAAGGCGCCGAAGGTCGACGACGAGTTGATCGTTTCCTGGATGAGGCAGGATTGGGAGCAGAACCGGTATCCGGGCGAAAACAACCGCGAGGGACGGGCGCAACTCGAAATGCATTTGCGGGCCATGCTTGCGTTGGACGACGCCTATGACCCGGTTTTCGAACTCAACCAGCCACTTGTCGAAGCTGCTCAACGCTCGCTCGGACGCATGAGCCATGCCGATCGTGCCTCCGCCTTGGTAAATTCGGCGGTATACGCGGCAGCGCTGGGCGATTTTTCCGTCTCCGTGAAAGGCGGCGCGGAAGCGCAGCTGTTGTTCGAGCGTGTCGATGGTGGCGATCTGTCAGGCCTTCGCGTTCCCGGTATCTACACCTATAGCGGCTTCAACAATTTTTATCTCGGACAACTCTCGCGCATTGCGCAGATGCTTGTCGATGACCAGTGGGTTCTCGGCGGCGGCGGCGAGCAAGGTGGCATCGACCAGGAGTTGCTTAAGCTCGGTCCCGAACTTGTCGAGCGCTATGGGAGGGAGTTCGCAGCAGCGTGGAACGGGGTTCTCGACAAGTTGAAGTTCAAGGCGATGCTGAAGGACAAGCCGCACTATATCGCGCTGTCCGCAGCCGCGTCACCAACCTCGCCAATCGACCAGCTTTTTACGGCGATCGCCGACGAAACAGCTCTGACGCGAGAAGCTGGTTCTGGCAAAGACTTCGGCTCCGAGGCCGAAGCCGACATGCTTCAAAACCAGCCGCAGAACGCTGCAGATACCGCCAGGGGATTGGCCCGCATCGGGATTCAAATCGCCAGCGGCAAATCGCAAAGCCGGGCCGGTATTGCGTCCGCTAGCGAGCAGAATCCCGGGGCGAACATCGAAGCGCAATTCAGATCATTCCAGGCTTTGGTGAACGGTCCCGCCGGACGCCGCCCAATCGATGCGTTGACCCAGAATTTCCGCGACATCTATCAAAGCCTGCAACTGGCGGCCGACGTCCCTTCGCAAGTAGAACGCGTCAACATGAATCTGCAGCTGCAGATATCCACCCTTCGCGCCAATGTCTCGCGTCTGCCTAAGCAACTAGCCCGAATGGTCACCGCAACCGCCGACGAGCTTGACGGCAACTTGGCAGAAACCTCGCTAACGAATTTGAACCAGACGCTCGACCAGACGGTCACGCGCGCCTGCGAGGAGATGGTCGAGGGCCGTTATCCTTTCGCCAGCGATGGCTCGGAGGATATTGCAATGGCGGATTTCGCGAAACTGTTCGCTCCAGGCGGACTGATGGACCGGTTCTTCGCACAGAATCTGGCATCGCTAATCGACATGACGGGCCAGGACTGGAGCTGGAAACAGGATGCGCGTTTCGGGCGCGACCTGTCGAAGTCGACCTTGAAAAACTTCCAGCTGGCGGCGGAAATCCGCAACGCCTTCTTTCCTTCAGGTGGTTCGGTGCCGTCAGTCAGTGTCACCTTTACGCCGTTTTCACTGCATGGCGATGCCGAGACGGCGCTACTCGATATCGATGGCCAGATTGTTCAAAGCAACCAGGCGGGCAACGCGCCAAGCACGGTGAGCTGGCCGAGCGGCATGGCTTCCGCGTCCGCGAGCCTGAGCCTCATTCCGGAGATGCCGGGCCGGGAGTCCGCGATCAGGTTCGAGGGTCCGTGGGCACTGAAGCGCCTGCTGGACAAGGCTGAGATCACCAGCACCGGCGGCAACACGCAAGCCCGTTTCGTGATCGGCGGACGCGATGTCGCCTATACGGTCAAGACGAGTTCGGACCCCAACCCTCTCTTCCTTCCTGCGTTTTCTGGGTTCAGCTGTCCACAGGCGTTTTGAGATGACCTTTGAATTTTCCAATACGGTCATGCGGTCCATCGGCAACAGACGCGCGGACGTTGATTTCGATACTTTAATATTCGAGCCTGTGGCAAACTGGCGCGATCGAGCGCCTGACAGTGCGGCGCAGAGGACGCTTGAGAAGCGCTTGGTGGCAAAGTGAACAATGTCGCCCTTCCCTTTGAAAGCTTCGGCGTTAGCCACAGAGGCTGTGTTCGTGAGCTCAATGAAGACAGCTATCTGGTCGAGCCGGAAACTGGCCTGTGGGTGGTGGCCGATGGAATGGGTGGACATGATGCCGGGGAAGTCGCTTCGGCCAGCATCGTCGATCACCTGGCAACGATCGGCATTGCAAGCTCTGCACCGGATCTTCGCGCCCGCTTCGAGGACCGGCTGAGCCGGGCCAACGCCGAAATCCGCAGGATAGCGGAATCCCGCGGAGTAACCATTGGCTCCACTGTGGCCGCCCTGCTGGCGATGGATGGCCGGTTTGCCTGCCTGTGGGCGGGCGACAGTCGCGTCTATCTGATCCGCAACGCCTCGATCTCCCAGATTTCGAAGGACCATACCGAAGTTCAGGAACTTCTCGACAAGGGCATGATCAGCGCAGCCGAAGCGCTAGCTTGGCCGCGCCGCAACGTTATTACGCATGCGGTCGGCGTCAGCGACGAGATCGTCATTGATTTCCAGCAAGGCGAAATCATGCCGGGCGACATATTTGTGTTGAGCACCGACGGGTTGACAGCGCATGTCACAGACGCCGAGATCGAGGCGGCGGCGGTGTCGGCGACACCTCAGGCGGCATGCGAAAACCTGCTACAAACGGTGCTGGCGCGCGGTGGAACAGACAATGTCACGATCGTGCTCGTGAAGATCGGTAACGGGCGCAATGAGGCCTATCCCGATCCTCCCAGAGCGGAAGGTTGAGGCTGATGAGCGCCGACGACAAGACGCGGATATCGCCTAACGTGGCCAACACAGCCGTAGGCACGCAACTCAGCGGCATCTATGAACTAGACGAGCGGATCGCATTCGGTGGCATGGGCGAAGTCTACCGCGGCCACAACATCCAAACCGGCGACCACGTCGCGATCAAGATCGTCTTGCCCGAGTTCGCCCGTGATCAGACAATCCTGTCGCTGTTCCGCAAGGAAGCGTCGATCCTCAATCACCTGTCGCACGATGCGGTCGTGCGGTATCACGTCTTCACGATCGATCCCGGCATCGGTCGCCCCTATCTTGCCATGGAATTCGTCGACGGCCAGTCGCTGTTCGATATCATGCGACGTGGGCCGATGCCGACGGAAGACGTGCGCAAGCTCTGCCATCGCCTGGCTTCCGGCCTGAGCGCCGTGCACCAGGCGGGAGCAATACACCGCGACCTCTCCCCGGATAACATCATCCTGCCAGGAGGCCGGGTCGAACGCGCAAAGATCGTCGATTTTGGCATCGCGCGGTCGGCGACCGTCGGCGGAGAGACCCTGATCGGCGGAAAGTTCGCGGGAAAGTACAACTACGTTTCTCCCGAACAGCTCGGGCTGTACAGCGGCGACGTCAGCGAGCAATCCGACATCTACAGCCTGGGCTTGGTGC
Source organism: Mesorhizobium sp. M5C.F.Ca.IN.020.32.2.1 (assembly GCF_004023105.1). Classification (NCBI taxonomy): domain Bacteria; kingdom Pseudomonadati; phylum Pseudomonadota; class Alphaproteobacteria; order Hyphomicrobiales; family Phyllobacteriaceae; genus Mesorhizobium; species Mesorhizobium sp. M5C.F.Ca.IN.020.32.2.1. Next base: position 10,238 of record NZ_RZSX01000094.1, read on the forward strand.
TGGCCGCTGCTCTGCGCGGGAAACCGATCGACATGGGCGGCTCCCAGTTGGAGATCGTGGAAAAACGCCGAACCGTTCCGGACCTATCCGACATAGACGCCGATTTTCGTGGAATTGTTGAAGCCATGCTGCAGCCGGATCCACAAGACCGCCCGATCAGCATGTCGGACATCGCCAGGGCGACACGTGACGATACGGATGAGGAGACAACGCCGCCAACGTCGATCACGCCGCGCGACCGGGCGGGTTTGCCGCGAGCGGGGGGGACGGCCGCGCCTGGGCCTAAGCTCCCAAGTCAGCCTCCGGCGGCTCCGGGTGAACAGCGCTTCGTTCCGCATGTCCGGCCGGCGCTTCTGTCCGAGCCAAGGCCTTCGGCAGTAGCCGGTCCTGCTCGGGCGGTTTTGCCTAATGCCCCTGGAAAGTCCGCCAAGACCCGATCGATCGCGATCGCTGCCTTGGCGTCATTAGCTGTCGCGTCCGGTGCAGGCATCTATCTGAGCGGCTTGATGACGCCTTCCACGCCGACCGTCGGCGATACATCGTTTTTGTCTCCAAAAGCATCAAAACCTGTCCAGACGGACAGTGCTCCAAATTCGCCGGGCGATGAGCCGGCAAAGGCAGTTCCACCCCAGCCCGCCGACGTCCTCTCACCAACCGAGGAAGCCCTGGAGCCGTCGGCATCCGCGGAAACCTCGGAGCTGGCGGCAGCCGAGGCGCAGCCGCCAGCTGAAGATCGGGCAGATGCCGCGGCGGATCAAAAGTTGGAGCCGACACGGCCCGCCGAAGTCCTCTCGCCATCCGAGGAAACCCCGGAGCCGGTTCCGCCGCGCGTCCAGGTCGCGCCAATGCCGCCGGCCGACAAGGCCCCGCCGCCCCCAGCGGTCCAGCCCGACGTGATGGAGAGCCCGAAGCTCGATCAGTCGGCCAGCCAGCAGGCCGCGCGGGTGCCCGAACCCGCTGCAGACCAGACGGATGATATGAACGCAAAGGGGCAGC
>NZ_RZSX01000950.1:0-2283 GCF_004023105.1 Mesorhizobium sp. M5C.F.Ca.IN.020.32.2.1
GCGCCGACCCGTCGACGACACGGTTGGTCAGGCGGATGATGCGAACGAACTGCGCAAATAGGCTGGCGATGGCGTTCTTGACGAATCGCGATTGCGCCAGCGGTTCGCGTATTTTGCGCCAGAATGTCTTCGAGGTGCCACCGCGGCGCCCCCTTACCGCGGACCTCGTGGGCGGCCCTTTCACGGCTTCATGATCCATCAATGTCAACCGGCGGCCTTGTTGTCGGGGTCGAGCAACCGGTGCAGGTGAACGACGAAATAACGCATGTGGGCGTTGTCCACGCTGGCTTGGGCCTTGGCTTTCCACGCCGTTTGCGCCGATTGATAATCCGGATAGATGCCGACGATGTCGAGCGCGTCGAGATCACGGAATTCTGTCCCGCCCAGCGTCTTCAGTTCGCCGCCGAACACCAGGTGCAAAAGCTGCTTCTTTCCGTCTTCCGCGGTCATGTCGGTCCTTCACATATCGTGAGTTTGTGACAGGTCTAGACCAAAGCCGCCGACTTTGGAACCATTGATGATATGTTCAACCGTCCAGCCCTGCGATGATGCCGGAGAGCACGGCAAGCAGTTCGCCGCTGCCGGCAACCAGCGCGCCGTGGTGGATCACTTCGCCGGCATAGCGCGGTGCGCGGCCATTCTGGTCGAGCAATGCGCCGCCGGCCTCGCGCAGGATGAGATCCGCCGCGGCGATGTCCCAGTCATGGGCGTTGGGTTTGACGAAGGTCGCGTCGAGCCTGCCATTGGCGACCATCGCCAGCCGGTATGCGAGCGAGGGAATATAGGGCACGCGGCTCAGCCGGCCCTGCCATTCCGCCGGCATCAGCCCTATCAATGGCTTCGGCCCGCCGATTTCGACCATTGCTGCCGGGCGGCGCACGGCAATGCGACGGCCATTCAGGAATGCCCCCTCACCGGGCAGCGCCCAATAGGTCTCCTCGGTGGCGGGACATTCGAGAACGCCGGCAAGGGTGCGACCGTCTTCGACCACCGCGACGCTGACGCACCAGGAGCGAAGGCCTTCGAGGAAGCCGCGCGTGCCGTCGATCGGATCGACGACGAAGGTGCGGCGGGCGGCAAGCCTTGCCGGATCGTCGGCCGTCTCCTCCGACAGCCAGCCATAGTCCGGCCGCGCTGCAAGCAAGGTTTCGCGCAGATAGGCGTCGGCGGCGTGATCGGCCTCGCTCACCGGCGAGGTGCCGCCCTTCATCCACACCTGCGGATTGTTGCCGAAATAGCGCATGGCGATGGCGCCCGCCTCGCGGGCGGCGTCGCGCAGCAGTGGCAGATCCTCGCGAGCCCCGGCGGAGGTGACCTGGTCAAGCTCCGGCAAGGGTCATGCCTTCGATCAGAAGCGTTGGTGCGGCGGTGCCGAAATTGCGATCGAGATCGCTCGCCGCAACCATGTTGAGGAACATGGACTTCAGGTTCGAGGCGATGGTCACTTCCGCAACCGGATAGGCGAGCTCGCCATTCTCGATCCAGAAGCCGGAAGCGCCGCGACTGTACTCGCCAGTCACCATGTCGACGCCCTGGCCGAACACTTCGGTGACGTAAAAGCCTGATTTGAGCGACTTGATGAGGTCTTCGGGCGTCCGCTCGCCCGGCTCGATAGCGAGGTTGGTTGATGACGGCGAGACGGAGGAGCCGTTGCGCGAACCGCGCCCGTTGGTGGTCAGCCCCAATTCCCGTGCGGCCGAGGTTGAGAGGAACCAGTGGTTCAAAGCGCCCTTCTCAACCATCAGCAGCTTTTCGCCCTCGATGCCTTCACCGTCGAACGGGCGCGACGCCTGGCCGCGGAGCCGGAGCGGCTCGTCGGTGACGGTAATCGCGGCCGCCGCCACCTGCTTGCCCATCATGTCGCGCAGAAAGCTGGTCTTGCGCGCGACGGACGCGCCGTTGATGGCGCCGGCGAGATGACCGGCAATGCCGCGGGCGACGCGCGGGTCGAACACCACATCGACCGGCCCGGTCGCCGCCTTGCGCGCGCCGATGCGCCGCGCGGCGCGTTCGCCGGCCTTGCGGCCGATGTCCTCGGGCGCGTCCAGGTCGGAGAAATGCTGGCGCGAGGAGAATTCATAATCGCGTTCCATGCCGGTGCCCTCGCCGGCGATCACGCTGGTCGAGCGCGAAAAGCGCGACGCGACGTAGTGGCCGACAAAGCCGTGCGAGGTGGCGAGCACCAGCCCGCCAAGCCCGGCGCTGGCGCCGCTGCCGGCCGAATTGGTAACGCCCTTGACGGCAAGGGCCGCCGCTTCCGCGGCCAGCGCCGCTTCCTTCAAC
>NZ_RZSX01000951.1:0-2280 GCF_004023105.1 Mesorhizobium sp. M5C.F.Ca.IN.020.32.2.1
GGTCACCGCAAATAGCGGATAGACTGGCGATCAAGCGCGCGTCGAATAACCCCAACCGCCTGCGGTTATCTCTCGATCAGGAGCCCGCGCCTCTGGAACAAGGACGCGGGCTGATCGGGCAACAGCAATTGTCGTCAGCGAGAACACGCCTCAAAGCCGCTAACTTTCGTCTCAAAGCCTTTACTCCAGACGCAAAAGCCCGCCGCACCTTTCGGCGCTGCGGATGAGCGCGACCGATTAAAACTTGTCCGAGAGTGTCTGACGCAGACGATCCATCAGAAATTGTTCATCATCTCCGGGATCGTCGACGAGGCAGCCAGCGCCATGACAACCCTGGTAGCTGCCGTGCTCGTCAAAGTTGGGTTCACCCTCCTTGTCAAACTGGGAGTATTGTCGACAGCCCTATCCGGGTCGTCGCCCATGCAGCCGACGCCCTGGCAACCATTGTAGCCGTTGGTCACGGCCTGCAGGCCCCACCCCGGTAACAATAGGCTGCAATATGGAACGGTCACCTGACCCTACATAGCCTTCAGACACGTCTTTGATCATTGCTTGAGAAACGCGCCCGTGTAAGTCTGGCCGGCAAGCCTAACGGTTCCGGCCAGGGTTCTGTCGGGCCGCATGACAAAACTGACGTCTGCGCCATTCGGTAGGCGCTCAAGCTTCAACGTACTCCCCACAATTCTTCCAGCGCCGGCGGCCTCTCCCGGATGGTTGTCGCCCAGGGTTCCCCACGCATAGGTAACCGTTACCTTCCCTTTGGAAGAAATCGTCTGAACAGCAAGTATGGCGTCATACATCCCATCCAATCGTCCGGCCCATAGACCCGAAAAAACAGCATACTTTGTCGGAACGGCCTTGTCAGGCGGAGTGACCGCCACGGATTGATGCATAATTGCTGAGCCGGAGGGAACAGCCGCAGGATCCGAGGCAGTTTGGGCGGGAATGGTACCAAGTTCTAATGCAGGTTCGGGAGTGGGTTGCGGCGCTTCAGGAGCCGATTGGCACGCGGTTATGGCAAGCGCCGCGAAGCCAAGCATTGCGTTGCACAATCGGCGTGCCATCTTCTGGTGCCCCGGCCATCTCTGGATCTAGCGCTAAACCTTATCGCGCGTTTTCAAGACCTCTGTCTACCCAAGGTATCTCGTACAACAGCGGCTCGTCAAAGGACGTGCAGCGGTCGTCAGTGAACGCCTCCCTTCGTCGCCCAAGTAGCCGCCTGGGCGATAACAAATGTTTTTAATTCAAACGTTTACGCAGAATTTTCGATCTATTTTCTAGGTTTTGGCTTTCGACCACAGATGCCTTAAGCTGCTATCGACGCAGCCGCTGCCGTCTCGACCGCGACGCCATCCACCATCACATGACCGATGCCCCGCGAGCAGCGCTCGATCCGCGCCTCGACGCGGTACACGTCACGCAAAAGCGCCGGGGTGACAACATCTTCCGGCGTGCCGCAGGCGATCATCCGGCCGTCTGCAATGACGATGCATTTGTCAGCGAAGCGCAGGGCCTGATTGAGGTCGTGAATTGCGATCAGCACCGCAATCCCGTGCTTGCGCGCAAGCCCGCGCATAAAGCTTAGCACCTCGACCTGCCGGTGCAAGTCAAGCGCGGACGTCGGCTCGTCCATGAGCAGGATTTCAGGTTCGCGGGCGAGGGTCTGGGCGATGCTCACCACCTGCCTTTGCCCCCCGCTCAATTCTCCGACATTGCGAAAGGCAAGATCCGAGATGCTGAGCGCGGCCAGGATGCCGTCTATGAGTGCGAGGTCGCCATCGCTAACCGACCAGGCAGAGCCCTGCTTGCGGGCGAGCAGGATCGATTCATAGACGGTCAGCACCGCGTTGGCTGCCGAATCCTGCGGCATGTAGCAGATGCCGTCCGGTCCCTTCGCCGCTCCCTCGAGGCAGACGCGCCCCGGGCCTTTCAAGAGCCCTGCGATGCGCTTGAACAGCGTTGACTTGCCCGCTGCGTTTGGCCCGATAACGGCGACTACCTCGCCACCTCGGAAAATGGGAGTTGAAACGTCCGAAAGGACGAGCCGCGTCCCGTGGAAGGCTCCGAGACCATCGAGCCTGATCGTTACCATGAGCGCCTCACATTCGAGAGGATCAGCGAGATGAAGAAGGGAATGCCGATAAGCGAGGTGACGATGCCGATCGGGAAGATCGTGCCTGGAATGAGCGACTTGCTGGCAACCGAACTTGCCGAAAGGATGAGGGCGCCAGCAAGCGCTGAAGCGGGCAGGAAGAAGCGTTGATCTTCCCCGATCAGCAT
>NZ_RZSX01000952.1:0-2277 GCF_004023105.1 Mesorhizobium sp. M5C.F.Ca.IN.020.32.2.1
GACTCGGAAGCCGAAACCGCCGGGCCGTCAAATGCATATTTGCGGTTGGATCATCGACCATGGAACGCTGGGCAATCCTGCGATCCCAATGGGGCTCGTCCTGCACGTTGCCTCTGTGCAGCCTCGTGAGACCGAAGACGGGATGCGATAGTGGAGGTTTGGGTGTTTTTCCAATCAGGCGAGGGACGGTAAGATGTTACCTTCCGATCTAACGAGGTTTATCGAGCAAGATCATCTGGCTTTGGGTGCTTTTGTGAAGGGGGACCCTGAGCCTCTGAAAAACCTCTACTCGCGGCGGGACGACGTGACAATCGCTAACCCGTTCGGTCCGCCGGCCAAGGGATGGATAAAGGCTGCCGAGACCATGGATCGGGCTGCTACCAACTACCGAGACGGCGAGGTCATCGGCATCGAACGAATCCCCGAGTACGCGACAGCGGACCTGGGCTACGTCATGGAAATCGAGCGGCTTCAATCCAAGGTCCGCGGCGGGGACAAACTGGTGCCGATTGCGCTTCGGGTCACCACCATCTTCCGGCAGGAGGATGGCGCGTGGAGAATCGTCCTTCGTCACGCCGATCCGATAACCTCAGCGCGGCCGGCAGAGTCCGTAGTTGGGCAGTAGAGGAATTGCTAGCTGAGGAAACTAACCCTTAAGCTTGGCACTTGCTCCTCGTGATCGCTCGCCGCAACGCGGCAAAGTCTGGCAATCCGGCTTCGTTGGTTACGATGGTCGCGCCGTCGATGATAAATCGGACGACGGAAGCCCGCCAGCCATTTGAAATGTTAGCGACCACTTGTGTTTATTCCGGAACGGGATCATGCTCGGGTTTTGGCGGTGTGGGGCCGCCGGGCTTAAAGGGGTAAAGGCGTCATGGAACTCGCAAGCTGCGTAGCCACCGATCCCGCGACCGCATCGTGGATCTTTTTGAGCATCACTGCGGCCTTCATCGTGATGGCCGCATTCGCCATTGGAAGATTGAGTTCAATGTCCGCAGGCCACCGCCCTGTCGAACAGGCTCAAACCGCGTAGGGCCGCTTAGCCCGCGCTATCGAAATGCTAAAAGCTGTTGCCGGCCTCGGTATACTGGTCGCCCTGGTGATTGGCGGGATGCTGGCCACATCGACGGGCGTTCTCTATCACGAAGAGAAGAGCCCAACAGGTGCGTCCACCTGCCACTATTTTACGGGACCAGGGATATACACGACGCCAAGTTATTCCGTTGACGGCTGCCCGCAATTCATCAGCGTCGCTCGCTAGGCCGGTTAGAGCGGCGCGAACGATGCAACGCATAGATACAGGCTCACTCACAGCTGAACCACCGCCGGTCTTAGCCGCGATGATCGAAAGTCCGGTCTGCGCGCTGGCATAGATGCGCGCGGCGGTGCTTAGACCTGCTGACTAGTGTCGAATAAGAAGGCTGGACGGCGTTGGACGGCTTAGACGCCCTTTCACGGCGGTAACAGGGGTTCGATTCCCCTTGGGCGTACCACCTTCATCTAATTACCCCTTTCTTTCAAAGCCTTGCGGCGGTGAATGTCCAACCTTTCGATGCGGTTGGACAAACCCTGTTTGCTTTTTGCCCTCGCAACCTTCTCCATGCCGGAATCGCCGAGGCGGCTGCGATTGAACTTCTTCACGTAGGTTCGCGCCTCATCCGGCGTGCGGTGGCCGAGGAAGGCCATGATCTCCAGCTCGCTCGCGCCGGCGTTGGCCAGGCGCGTTGCGCCCGCCTTGCGAAGGCCGTGCGAAGAGCAGTGCGGCAGGCCCGCTGCGACGCACTGGTCATGGAACCAATTGCCAAAAGTCGTCGCCTTATAAGGCCGGTCGCCGGTATGGGTGAGGAAGAGAAGGCGATCGACGGGGAGCGGCTGCAGCACCTCGAGCAGCTCATCGAGGATCGGCAGGTCGACCTCGCCTCCGGTCTTCTTCCTGCGGTAGCCGATGCGGCTGCCGTCTCTGACATTCTGCCAGCCGAGAAAGGCGACGTCCTGCCGCGCGGCGCCGGTGTTGAGGATCAGGCGCAGGGCAAGCACGGCTTTGCTGCCAATGCCATGGTGCTGTTCGAAATGCAGCACCTCCAGCTCGGTCCACGTGTGGAAGCCGTCCTGGTTTTCCTTGTAGCGCTCGGCGCCAATGGTCGGGTCATCCGACCGGAGACCCTTCTTGATCCCGAATCGTGACAGGCGGCGCAGGAGCTTCAGCAGCCGGTTGGCGGCAGCAGGCGAATCGGCCTTCTTGGCGATGATCGCCTCGACGTGCTCCTGTCGAAGGGT
>NZ_RZSX01000953.1:0-2276 GCF_004023105.1 Mesorhizobium sp. M5C.F.Ca.IN.020.32.2.1
CTATAAGGTTGACCATCACCGGAAGCGAAAAATTTCTCGCAAGGCATCGCCAATCGAAGCCAAACGACCGTGCTTTCTTTCGACCACTTCGTGATCGCGGCTCTCGCGCCAATCGTGCGGCTCGTCGAAAGTGCCGGCCCAGATGCCGGCCTTGCCGGAGCGGGCAGCGGCTTCCTCAGTTTCGAAATCCCCATAGGCGACCGCCCAGCCGGCCTCGACCTGGGCGCGGTTGAGATCCTTGCCGCCGGCGTTGCAGTCGCCGAGCAGCCGGCCGTAGCGGTCGCGCTGCCAGCCGGTGCAGGAGACGGATTTGTCTGATATCAGGCGTACCAGCGACTGCCGCGCCAGCTTGCCGCAGGGATAGTCGGCGCCGTCCTTGCGGCAAAATTGGGAATATTCCGGCGCATCAATGCCGCGCATGCGGATGCGCTCGGAACCGAGCGTGATCGTATCGCCGTCATTGACGACGGCGGCACCCTCAGTCTTGCGCGTCTCGATCCGGTCAAGGCGCGCCGCCAGAAGGATCAGCAGACCGAGGACAAGCACGGTCAGTGCGTAGTCCACCAGCCGGCGCCAAAGGCTTCGCGGCCGCGGCGAGACGTATCGCTGTCGCGGTCGCCGCGACCACGAACGGCTCATATGGCAAACCGTTGGTTAATCATTCGAACGTAGCTTAACAATTTGAAACCGCTGCCCGCATAAATTGAAGTCTTCATGCCCTCGCAACGCTCGACCACAGCGGACAAGTTTATAGTGGACCGCCGGAAACCCCATCGCAACAGCGATGTGGCGCGGGCGGTGCGCAAGACGCGCGACCGTCTTTCGCAGCAGGTCGGAAATCCCGATTTCGACCGCGAGCTTTTGAAACTCCACGCCCGTGCCATGGTAGGAGGTGCGGTTATCGTTCCGCTTCTCGTCCTGGCGACCGCCGCGACGGGTCTGTTTGCTGGAGTGGGTAAGGAAATTGGCGTCTGGGCCCTTTTTACACTCATCTGTTATGCCATCGTCGTGTTCATGGCGAGCCGCGTCGACCGAACGGAAGCTGCCGAACTCAACCCGCTGCAAACGCACGGTGATTTCCTGATAGGCCATTTCCTTTGCGGCCTGGGCTGGGCCTGGTTCGCCTGGCTCGGTTGCGATGCTTGCCAGGTCGAGCAGTTCCAGCTGATCAAGGCGGTGGTGCTGCTGCTGGCCATGGCGGCGACCGCGATCACGGCGTCATCGCTGCGCGGTGCGTTGCTGGCGACCTTCGCCGTTCCGGTGGCGGCCTATGCCTATGCCGGCGCCAGCCAGTGGATGCCGGCAGAACTGATCATGGCCGGGTTGCTGATCGTCTCGCTGCCCTTCTTCGCCTATGTGGCGCGCCAGCTCAATCGCTCGTCCTTGATGTTGCTCTCGTTCCGCTCCGAAAAGGATGCGCTGATCGCCGAATTGGACACCGCAAAATCGATGTCGGACGAAGCGCGGCGACGGGCGGAGGACGCCAATCTGGCAAAGTCGCGGTTTTTGGCCTCGATGAGCCACGAGTTGCGGACGCCGCTCAACGCCATTCTCGGGTTCTCCGAGGTGATGGCGAACGAGGTGCTCGGCCCGATGAGCAACCCGACCTATCGCGACTATGCTCGCGACGTCCACGACTCTGGCCAGCATCTGCTCGACCTGATCAACGAAATCCTCGACCTGTCGCGCATCGAAGCCGGCCGCTATCAGCTCAATGAAGAGCCGATGATGCTGCTTTCCGTCGTCGAGGATTGCTGTCACATGATGGAGCTGAAGGCGCGCAACAAAGACATCCGTATCGTCCAGGATTTCGAAAGCGCCTTGCCGCGCCTGTTCGCCGACGAACGCGCGGTGCGACAAATCGCGCTCAATCTTTTGTCGAACGCCATCAAGTTCACCGGAACTGGCGGCGAGATCCGCGTGCGCGTCGGCTGGACGGCGGGCGGCGGCCAATACCTTTCCGTCAAAGACAATGGGCCTGGTATACCGGAAGACGAGATTCCGGTCGTGCTGTCCGCCTTCGGTCAGGGCTCCATCGCTATCAAGAGCGCCGAACAAGGCACCGGGCTTGGCCTGCCGATCGTCCAAAGCCTGCTCGCCATGCATGGCGGCGAGTTCGAACTCCATTCCAAACTGCGCGAAGGCACCGAGGCGATCGCCATCTTCCCATTGAGCCGGGTGATGGAGGAATTGCCGGCGCTGCCGACCAGGGCCGTTGCTGCGCGCCGGCGATAGACGCTTAATGAACCGCCGCCGCCATGCCCGAACTGGTGCTG
>NZ_RZSX01000954.1:0-2272 GCF_004023105.1 Mesorhizobium sp. M5C.F.Ca.IN.020.32.2.1
GATCTCGATGGCACGATCCGGACGTTTATCGCGCGACATCCGGCCAAGGAAGGCGAGGTAGGGCTCCCCTGGGCTCGTCTCGAAAACCGGTTTGTAGAGTGCGGTCGGCAGCCCGTGGTGGATCGTCGTCAGCCAGTTGGCGTTGGCGAGCCCCGTGCTTTGGCTACGGGATACGGAGATCATCGGAAAGCGCGGAAAACGCTCATAGGCCGGGGCCAGATCGACATAGTCGAGCCTGCCATGCGGCGTCGTCACCGTCCGCTCGGGCATGTGCTCGAAGAAGGAAAAATGCAGGAAATGGCTGAGGTGAAAATGAATGATATCAAAATCATGAGCTCGTTTCCTCACCTCGGAAAGCATCGAAAGGTGCGCGGCTGTCTCGGATTTCAGCGGGCGTGGATCAAGACGCAGCGCACGCTCGCGACACGGCACCAATTTTGCCGACGTTTTTGTATCGCCACTGGCGAACAAGGTTACGTCATGGCCAAGCTCGACCAATCCTTCGGTCAGATAGGAGACAATGCGCTCCGTACCTCCATAGAGCCGAGGCGGTACGGATTCATGGAGCGGCGCCACATGGGCTATTCTCATAGGCTGGCTTTTCCCTCAAACATCATCGCTGAAGTCGAAATGCACCATCCCCCCGAACGTTCCCGCAACGGCAAGAAGTCGCGATGATTGGCGATTCACTCAGCCGACCCGTTGCCAATTTGCAAGGCTGTGGGCGTTTTTTGCCGGGAACCAATTGGCTGGCCGTGAATTTAATTAGGTTCGATCGAAGGCATCGCGATCGACGGGGAGGAAAAGATGAATCGCCTGCAGTTCTTTACGCCGGTGCGAATTTCGCGCGGGCAGGGAAAACCTGTCGAAGAAATCGACAGTGTCAGAGAAGCGATGACGTTTTTGCGCCACTGGCCGAAAGGGCGGCGCGGCCCGGTGTATCAATGCGCGCTGAACTGCTGCGCTGCGGCTCTGGCGGGCCAGATGTCTGCCGAGGAAGCAAGAAAGGCTTTTACGGGCTTTGCCCGGATCACCCGGCTGCTGGATGACGACATGTCGCTGCCGACAGGCAGCGAAAGGATGGGCAGCCTGTACACGGCGAGGCGATAGACGGTAGATCCACTCGCGACGATCCGCGCCAGTGCGTCCACGCCGCCAAAAGAGACAGGCTTCAAGCTGCAGTTCGTGCACCTGTCTCTGTCGGCGGGCGCGAGCCCTCACGCGAGGTCGTTTTCCCGTTAGCTCGTTCAGGTCACAAAGAATGCAGCTGCCGTAAGCGACAGACCTGGAGAGAGAGTGGCGAATTGTGTTTGAACCGCGCCGCCGATCCCGTCGCTGTCGAAAGAGAGCGCTCCGGTTGAATTGTTGTAGAGGATACGGTCGGAACTGTCGTGCGCGGCCGCACCCGAAAAGAAAGCGGTGGATGTGAGCGCGCCCGAGCTCAGCCCGGCAAATATAGCGTTGTCGATGTGGATCTTGTCCTGGAGCTTGTTGAAGTCAATAACCCTGTCAATATTGCCGCCCCCCAGAGCGGTATTGAAAACAAAGGCATCATTGCCGCCATAGCCGACCATCGTGTCTGCGCCGCCGCCGCCGTTGATGACATTGGCGCCGGCACTACCCCCGATGCTCTGGGCGAACTCGTTGCCGGTGAGGTTGATTGCCGTCGTGCCTGAGGGGTTGGTTGTGGCGAGAAGCTCGATCTGCGAACCGGCCGCAAGCGCATAGCTCACCACAGCGAACACCCTGTCGGTGCCGCCGCCCACCGCCTCAACCACCCTGTCACCGGCATTGTCGGCATAATAGATATCATTGCCGCCATAGCCGACCATCGTGTCGGCGCCGCCGAGGCCGTTAATCACATTGGCGCCGGCATTGCCCTGGATTGTCTGGGCGAACTCGTTGCCGTTGAGGTTCATAGCCGCCGTGCCGGACGGGTTGTTGATGGCGAGAAGCTCGATCTGCGAACCCCCCGAAAGAGCATGACTCAATGAGGCGAGCACTTTATCAGTACCGCCGCCTACCGCCTCAATCACCCTGTCGCCGATTTTGTCGACATAATAGGTGTCGTTGCCGCCGTAGCCGATCATCGTGTCGGCGCCAGCGAGGCCGTTGATGACATTGGCGCCGGCATTGCCCTGGATGGTCTGGGCAAACGCATTGCCGGAGAGGTTGATTGCCGTCGTGCCAGACGGATTCGTGGTGGCGAGAAGCTCGATTTCCGAGCCGGCCGCGAGCGCATAGTTCAGCGAGGTGAGCACCCTGTCGGTGC
>NZ_RZSX01000955.1:0-2268 GCF_004023105.1 Mesorhizobium sp. M5C.F.Ca.IN.020.32.2.1
GCCCTCGGAGATCAGGTCGAAGATGCGGACATGGGTGATATCGGCGAAGTCAGGCAATTCCTCCATCGCCGCCAGGTAGGCTGGAGCGTAGCGGCGCATGTAACCGACGAAGATCGTCTTGGCGTAGTTTGTCGTCAGAGCCAGCAATTCGTCGATTTCGCGCACCGTCAGGCAGGCGGGCTTTTCCAGCAGGACATGCTTGTTCGCCTGGACGGCGGCACGGACGAAACGGCTGTGGGTCTCGTCGGACGAGAGGATGAAAACCGCGTCGATATCCGGCGAACTGATCAGCGCCTCGGCCGAATCGAAGATTGCGGCTGTCGGGTATTCGGAGCGGCACAGCGTCACGAGGCTCGGCGAAACATCATAGACGCCCGATATCAGCCAGCGGTCGCGCTGGTCGCTCAGCACCGGCAGATGGATCGACTGCGCAACCTCTCCGAGCCCCACAAGTCCGACACGGATCACCGCCACGGCAAACTCCCTTTCCAATCGTTCAATTCGTAACGAGCCGGATCGTTTCTATGCCGCGCCGGTGACGAGCGCGACAAGTTCGTTGCCGGTGGTCTCGGACGATCGGACCGTCGCCACCATCCGTCCCGCCCGCATCACCCAGATCTGGTCGGACAGGCGCCGCACCTGATCGAAATTATGGCTGACCAGGATGACGCTGACGGCCTGTTCGCGCAGCCGCCGGATCAGGGCTTCGACATTGGCCGTCTCCTGCACGCCGAGCGCCGCGGTTGGTTCGTCCATCACCACCAGCTTGGCGCCGGAACCTGCGGCGCGGCAGATCGAGATCGCCTGTCGCTGTCCGCCCGAAAGGCGCCGCACGCGCTGGCTGACCGAAGGCATGTTGATCGACAGGCGCGACAACATGGCGCGCGCCTGCTGCTTCATCGCCTTGCGGTCGAGCAGGGCGAACGGGCCGATCCGGCGCACGATCTCACGGTTGAGGAACAGGTTCTGGGCGACGGTCAATTCATCGATCAGCGCGAGGTTCTGGTGCACCGTCTCGATGCCGGCCTTGCGCGCCTCGTCGGGATTGGCGAAGGGGTGCAGCCGGCCGTCGAAGAAGATTTCGCCACCATCCGGCACATGGACGCCGACCAGGCAGCGTATCAGCGTCGACTTGCCGGCGCCATTGTCGCCGATGACAGCGGTGACCTCGCCACGGCGGGCCTGGAAGGCGACATCGGTGAAGGCGCGGATGCCGCCGAAATGCTTGCTTAGCCCTTCGCAGGCTAGGATCGCTTCGGCCGACGGCGAGTGATTGACGGCGCTCATTTCTGATACCGCATGATCAGTGCCGCCAGCACCACGATGGCGCCCACGGCGAGCGGTTGGTAGAAGGCCGAAACGCTGAGCAGCGTCAGCCCGTTGACGAGAGCGGTGAGCATCAGCGCCCCGATCGCCGGGCCGAGAATGCTGGCGCGTCCGCCGAACAGGCTGACGCCTCCCAAGACGACTGCCGCCACCGAATTGAGCAGAAGGCTAGTGTTGATCTGCGGTTCGGCCGAGCCGATGCGCGCCACCAGAAGCAGCGCGGCGATGCCTGCGCAGAATCCTGATATCGTGTAGGCGGCGATCTTGACCCGGTTGGTCCGGATGCCGAGCGAGCGGGCGCTTTCGGTCTGGCCGCCGGTCGCCAGCAGATGCACCCCGAAGCGGGTATGGAAGAGCGCGATATGCGCCACGAGAACGGCTGATATCGCCACCCAGACGGGATAGCCGAACGGCCCGAAGGAACCGGAGGCCAGCCGCAGCAGGAAGGTCGAGCCAACCATTATCGGCTCGCCGCCCGATAGGATCAGACCGAGGCCGGTGACACCCGAAAGCGTGCCGAGCGTCACCACGAAGTCGGGTATTTTCCCGGCTGTGATGAGCACGCCGTTGAGGAAACCGACCGCGCTGGTGGCGGCGACGGCCAGTACGCAGGCGAAGAAGATGCCATAGCCCGCGGCATCGACGAGGCCGAGGATGATGGCGCCCAGCATGACCGCGGCAGCCAGCGAGAGATCGATGCCGGCGGTGGCCACGACGAAGGTCTGGCCGATCGACAGCACGACCAGGATCGCCGCGGCCAGCAGCAGGGCCTGCAAATTGGCGACGCTGAGAAAGACCGGCTGGGCGATGCCGAACACGACGACGAGGCCGACGAGGCCGACGACGGAGGCCCAGTCGGCCCAGAAGGAAGGATCCAGGAGGAGAGCCGCCAGGGAGGGACGGCTCTCCTCCGCCGCGCCCGCTTCCCGCGAGGACGCGTTC
>NZ_RZSX01000956.1:0-2266 GCF_004023105.1 Mesorhizobium sp. M5C.F.Ca.IN.020.32.2.1
CCAGCGTGCTCAGCACGCTGGAGCACCTCGAAGCGCTGGGGATCCGCGACCACTGGCTGGAAGAAGTGGCGAAACGGATCGGGTCGTGATCTTCTTTCGTTGTTTGACCATGATCTTTCCGAAAAACGGTTCCACTTTTTGCTTCGCTGACCTTCGGTTCGGGATCATGGTCCGGGCTGCATCCTGAAAATCTGCTTTCCGAGATCGGCGCGATCCAGGCTGTTTGCCACGGCGAGCTCGAACTGCGCCAGCGGATGGATGCCGCCGACAGAGATATGGAAATCGGGTTGGCCGAAGATGTCAACAATCTCGCGCAACACCGGACGGTCGGCTTCGACAGGCGGCGAAAAGAAGTAGCGGTAGATATTTGCCCTGATCTCGACGCCGCTCAGCAGCACGTCGAAATTGTGCAGTTCGAAACGCTCGCTGCTCATGCCGCCATTGATGACCATCTGCCCGCCCATCGCGAGGGTGCGGATCAATTCGCCACTGGCGGGTCCGCCGACATTGTCGATGATCCCGTTCAACCCGGCGCCGCCGGTCATGTCCATGACCGCTTCCCTGATGCCGACCTTCAAATCCGACAGATCGAGGGTGGCGGTGGCACCAAGCCGCTTCAGGTCCAGCCTGTCGTGAGAGCGTCGCACGAGCGCGATCACGTTGATGCCGCGCCGTTTGGCGAACTGCATCACCATCGTCGAAACCGATGAATAGCCGGCCGTGACGGCCAGCCACTGTCCAGGCTGCACACGGGAATCCGCCAGCAGGTCCCAGGCGGTGATGGAGTTCACCATCTGTCCGGCGCGTTCGAGCGGATAGTCCGCCGGTAGCGGGATCAGCCATTCGGCCGGAACGGCCGCATATTCGGCCCAGCTATTGTAGTGGCTGAACGCGACAAGCGTGCCCGGTTTCAAAGCGACGTTCGCGCCCACGGCATCGATAATGCCGGCGCCATGGTTTCCGGCGATCTGGTGGGGAAAATGCGGCTTCTTCGGTTCGGGATAGAGGTTCTGGATGAACAGGAAGTCGCCAGGGTTGACCGAGGCGGAAACCATCCTGACCAGCACCTCGCCGTCGCCAATTCGCGGCATGGGTACGTCGTGCAGATAGAGCACGTCCTGCGGCGAGCCGATTGCGTCAAACACGATTGCTTTCATCTCGGCCTCCAATAGCGGGCGATCTGGTCGGCCGTCGCCGCGACACTTGTCGAAATGTTCGAGCTGGTGAACACCATTCGCGGCGCGCCGGCGATTTCCTTCGAATTCGTGGCGCGGCAGGCCGACGCCGCGACGACGCCCGGAATTTCCTTTCACACCAGACGCGAACCCTCGCATCGCATGGACCTGCTGGTCCTGCTGGCCATGCCCGGCATGCAAATCCCGGAGCTTGTTGCCGCGCTGGAGGAAGAGAGCCGCCACGCCGCGCCGCTTATCGCAAGCGCGCAACGCGACGGCGCCATCATCGCCGCGCATTGCGGGGCCGGTTACTTCCTGGCAGACGCCGGTCTTCTCGACAGAAAGCGCGCGACGATCTCCTGGTGGCTGAAGACCGATGCTCAGCGCCGCTTTCCGAAGGTGCGTTGGGACGCGTCACGTGTGCTGATCGGGGACGGACGGATCTACACTTGCGGCGGCGGTTTTTCAGGCTTGGAGCTCGGCAAGGCGCTTCTGCGGGATCTTGGTTTCGCCAGGGAGGAGCGCCTGGTCCACAAATTGCTGGTGCTGCCGCCGTCGCGGCAGATCCAGACGCCCTACGAGTTCCCGCTCACCGATCTGCTGCCCACGCAAGAGCCGTTCCGCGACCAGCTCGAAGCCTTATCCAGAAAACAGCTCGGAGCGCTCGACCTTGCCTTCCTTGGAGCGCAACTCGGCCTGTCGCCGCGAACGCTGGCGCGCCGGTTTTCCGATGAATTGCACACCACTCCTGGCCGATGGATTCAAGACCGGCGCCTTGAGGCCGCGAAAACACTTCTTGAAAGCACCAAACTCGGCATTTCGGAAATATGTTACCAGGTCGGATACCGGGATACGGCCTCATTCAGCCGGCTTTTCAACCGCGTGGTCGGACTGCCGCCTGGTGAATACCGGCGCCAAAGCCAGTAGACATTTGGAGCGCGGCGAGTCGCGCCTTTGTGAAGCGCTGGTCCATCGGAAACGACAGCCGGGCCTTTGACCTCGGCGCGGTGAGACCTAGTTAAGCCCGGGCTTTTCGCCCGCTCCTTTCCATTCCCCACGGAGATCAGTCTTGCAGAAACGTCGTCTCGGTC
>NZ_RZSX01000957.1:0-2263 GCF_004023105.1 Mesorhizobium sp. M5C.F.Ca.IN.020.32.2.1
CGCCGCTGGTCCTGGGCGGCAACGTCTTCGGCTGGACCGCCGACGAGAAAACCTCTTTCGACCTGCTCGACCGCTTCGTCGGCGCCGGTCTCAACGCCATCGACACGGCGGATGCCTATTCGCGCTGGGTTCCCGGCAACAAAGGCGGCGAATCCGAAACCATCATCGGGAAATGGATGAAGAGCCGCGGCAACCGCGACAAGGTCGTGGTGATCACCAAGGTCGGGTCGGATATGGGACAGGGCAGGAAAGACCTCTCCGCCGCCTATGTCGAAAAGGCCATCGATGCGTCGCTGAAGCGGCTGCAGACCGATGTCGTCGATCTCTATCTGTCGCACTGGCCGGATCCGACGACCCCCTACGAGGAAACGCTCGGCGCCTACCAAAAACTGCTCGCCAAGGGCAAGATCCGCCACGTTGGCGCCTCCAATCTCGATGCCGGCCAGTTGCGCGCCGCGCTCGACGTGGCAAGCCTGCGGGGCCTGCCGCGCTACGCGGTGCTGCAGCCGGAATACAATCTCTATGATCGCGCCTCCTTCGATGGGCCGCTCCGCGATCTGTGCATGGCCGAGGATCTCGGCGTCATCAGCTATTTCGGCCTCGCCAAGGGTTTTTTGAGCGGCAAGTACCGCAGCGAAGCTGATCTCGGCAAAAGCGCGCGTGGCGACGGCGTGAAGCGCTATCTCAACGCGCACGGCATGCGCATCCTGGCGGCACTCGACGCTGTGTCGGCGCGTCACTCGGCCAAGCAGGCGGAAGTGGCGCTCGCCTGGGTGATCACGCGGCCCGGCGTCACCGCGCCAATCGCCAGCGCCACGACGCTGGACCAGGTCGACAGCCTCGTTCACGCCGCATCGTTGAAGCTCAGCCCAGACGATATCGGCGAGCTCGACAGCGCGAGTGCGTAGCCGCGTGTGAATTGACTGCTTGCGTGTCCCAGGACATTCAGCAGTGGATGCGTCAAGGACACCCGGCCGCGGACGAGTTTGCACGATCGTTCAAGACGCTCGGCGCTGCCTGCCGTACCGTCCCTGCATCGACGCACGATGCGGGGATGACGCATGGCCGGACAAGTTCTATCCCACCCGTATCTATGGCCGCAATTGCTCGTGCTTGTGCTGGTATCGGCGGTTGTGATGGGCAGTCCGGGGCCGGCGACGATCAGCGTCACCGCCGTTGGGGCCGCCTTCGGTCTGCGCGATTCGCTCCGCTACGCCTCGGGCATCGTTCTTGGCACCGTCGCCGTGCTTTTGGTCGTGGCGACGGGCATCACGGCCATGCTTGCCTCTGTGCCGAAGCTCACATCGCTCTTGGCGCTGGCATCCGCAGCCTACATCCTCTACCTCGCCTTCAAGATAGCAACGGCTCCGCCTCTGGCTGCGCGTACCGGCGGGGCCGCACTTCCCACGTTCTTGGGTGGGTTTCTTCTGGCCGTCGCGAACCCTAAAGCCTATGTGGCGATTGCCGCTGTGTTCGCCGGCACGTCGTCCGCCGGTGAGCTTGATGCAAGCCTCAAGCTGGCGGTCCTCGCCCCGATGATCGTCGCCATCCATGCCCTTTGGCTTCTCGCCGGGGCAGCGTTTGCGCGCTTCCTGCGCAAACCGCTGGCCTCGCGGATCATCAATCTGACGTTCGCGGCGACGCTGGTTTTGACGACGGCACTGGCTGTGATTCCCTAGGATATTATCGGTCAGGCTGCAGTTCAGGCCGAGATATCGGAGGCCAGCTCGCTCAGCCGCTTCACCGCCGTCGGCGGCATAGGCGGTGGGTTCGGCGCATTGGAGGCCTCGACGAGCAGCTGGTCGCAGGCGGCTTCCGTCTCACCGATCAGCCGTTCCATGAATTCCTGCTTGTCCAACCCGGGTGGGATCGGCGGCAGGAAGCGGGCCTTGATCGTGCCGGGATAGCGCAGGAATTTCCGGCGCGGCCAGTAGAGGCCGGCGACATGGGCGACCGGCACCACCGGAATGCCAAGCTGCGCATAGATCTCGACGATGCCGTATTTATAGGCCGGCTCGTCGCCCGGCGCTCGGCGCGTACCCTCGGGATAGATGATCAGCTGGCGGGGATTGCGGGCCAGCTCCTGTTTGGTCGCGGCGACGACTGCCTTCAATGCTTTTGAGCGGCTGCCGCGGTCGACCGGGATCATCCGCATTTTCAAGATGTACCAGCCGAAGAACGGGATCCAGGTCAGTTCCCGCTTCAGGATGTAGATCGGATCCTGCAGGAGGGGGAAAAAGGCAATCGCATCCCAGAAGGATTG
>NZ_RZSX01000958.1:0-2252 GCF_004023105.1 Mesorhizobium sp. M5C.F.Ca.IN.020.32.2.1
AGTCATGCGCGAAGTGATACTGCCCGAAACCATCACCATCCAGGAACTGGCGCAGCGCATGTCCGAGCGCGCCGTCGATGTGGTCAAGTTCTTCATGAAACAGGGCCAGATCCTGAAGCCGGGCGACGTCATCGACGCCGACACGGCCGAACTGGTCGCCACCGAATTCGGCCACACGGTTCGCCGCGTCGCCGAGTCCGACATTGAGGAAGGCCTCTTCAATATCGCCGATCGTCCCGAAGATCTCGAGCCGCGTCCGCCGGTGGTGACCATCATGGGCCATGTCGACCACGGCAAGACGTCTCTGCTCGATGCCATCCGTAATGCAAATGTCGTGTCCGGCGAGGCCGGCGGCATCACCCAACATATCGGCGCCTATCAGGTCGAGAAGAACGGTCACAAGATCACCTTCATCGACACGCCCGGCCACGCCGCCTTCACGGCGATGCGCGCCCGCGGCGCTCAGGCTACAGACATCGCCATCCTTGTGGTGGCGGCCGACGATAGCGTGATGCCGCAGACGATCGAATCGATCAGCCATGCCAAGGCGGCCGGCGTTCCGATCATCGTGGCGATCAACAAGATCGACAAGCATGACGCCGACCCGCAGAAGGTGCGCTCGGAACTGCTGCGCCACGAAGTCTTCGTCGAATCGATGGGTGGCGAGGTGCTGGACGTCGAAGTGTCGGCGACCAAGGGCACCAATCTCGACAAGCTGCTCGAAGCGATCCTGCTGCAGGCCGAAATCCTCGACCTGAAGGCCAATCCGGACCGCACCGCCGAGGGCGTCGTCATCGAAGCCCAGCTTGACAAGGGCCGCGGCCCCGTCGCCACCGTGCTGGTCCAGACCGGCACGCTGATGCCCGGCGATATCCTCGTTGCCGGCAACGAATGGGGCCGGGTGCGCGCGCTGGTCAACGACCGCGGCGGGCAAATCAAGGAAGCGCCGCCGGCGATGCCGGTGGAGGTGCTCGGTCTGCAAGGAACCCCGCAGGCCGGCGACCGCTTCGCCGTGGTCAACAATGAAGCCCGCGCCCGCGAGATCACCGAATATCGCCAGCGTCTGGCGCGCGAGAAGGCGGTGGCCAAGCATGCCGGCCAGCGTGGTTCGCTCGAACAGATGATGTCGCAACTGCAGACGAGCGGGCTGAAGGAATTCCCGCTGGTCATCAAGGGCGACGTGCAGGGCTCGATCGAGGCGATCAACGCGGCGCTGGACAAGCTCGGCACCGACGAGGTGCGTGCGCGCATCGTCCATGCGGGCGCCGGCGGCATCACCGAAAGCGATGTGTCGCTGGCGGAAACCTCGGGTGCCGCAATCATCGGCTTCAACGTCCGCGCCAATGTGCAGGCGCGCGCGGCTGCCGCGGCGGCAGGCATCGAGATCCGCTACTACTCGATCATCTACAATCTCGTCGATGACGTGAAGGCGGCGCTGTCGGGCCTGCTGTCGCCGGAGCGTCGCGAGACCTTCATCGGCAATGCGGAGATCCTCGAGATCTTCGACATCACCAAGGTCGGCAAGATCGCCGGCTGCCGTGTCACCGAAGGCAAGGTCGAGCGCGGTGCGGGCGTTCGCCTGATCCGCGACAATGTCGTCATCCACGAAGGCACGCTGAAGACCCTGAAGCGCTTCAAGGACGAAGTGGCGGAGGTCCCGGGTGGCCAGGAATGCGGCATGGCCTTCCAGAACTACGAAGACATGCGCGTCGGCGACGTCATCGAGTGCTTCCGCGTCGAGATGGTGACCAGGACGCTCTGAGTTCGAGCGTCTTGAGTTGAGCATCTACTGAGACCGGGCGGTGGTCGAAAGGCTGCCGCCCAAAGCATATGAGACATGCGGCGCGGTCCCATCCCGTGCCTCACGATTTCAGGATAGAGAAAAATGCCCCGTTCAACCACGTCAGGTCCATCCCAGCGCATGCTGCGCGTCGGCGAACAAGTGCGCCACGCGCTGTCGGAAACCTTGCAGCGTGGCGAGATCCTCGATCCGTTGATCGAGCACGCTGTGGTTTCGGTCTCGGAAGTGCGCATGTCGCCCGATCTGAAGATAGCCACCGCCTTCGTCTCGCCGCTCGGCGCTGGCGATGCCGATGCGGTGGTCGAGGCGCTCAACAAGCACGCGAAATTCGTGCGCGGCCGCGTTTCCGGCGCGCTTCGGCAGATGAAGTACATGCCCGAGTTCCGCTTCCGGCTCGACACCAGCTACGACAATTTCCAGAAGATCAACGAATTGCTGCACTCGCCCGAAG
>NZ_RZSX01000959.1:0-2252 GCF_004023105.1 Mesorhizobium sp. M5C.F.Ca.IN.020.32.2.1
GTCCAGGCGAGACATCGCGCGCGCTCGCCGTCCAGGCCCGCACGCTCGAGTTCCATCGACAGATCGGCATCGTCGAGGAGGTGCTTGCCGCCGGCGTGCGGCTGGAGCAACTCACCGTGCGCACGCCGGCCGGCATTGCCGCAAAGCTGCCGCTCTCCGACTTCGGCCGCGGCATCAGCCCGTTCCCCTTCGCATTTGCGCTGCCGCAGGACATTCACGAGCATATCCTGGTCACGCATCTCGAGCGCGCCGGGGTTCGGGTCGAGCGCAACACGGAGCTGGTCGCGTTCGAGGACAGGAGCAGTTCGGTTGTCGCCACATTGCGCAATGGCGGTGTGACCGAGACAGTCTGCGCTGCCTATCTCGTCGGTTGCGACGGCGCCCGCAGCACCGTGCGGCATGGGCTAAATATCGGCTTCCCGGGTGGCACCTACGAACAGGCCTTCTACGTCGCCGACGTGACGGGCAGCGGCGCGGTCACCCGCAATGGCATGGACACTACAGTCAGCGCTTACGGTTTCGCGATCGTCATGCCGGTCAGGCAATCCGGTTCACTGCGTCTGATCGGCATCGTCCCGAAGGCGCATGAAGCCGACGAGACGATCACCTTCGAGGCGATCCGCGCGGATGTCGAGAGCGACACGGGTATCAAGGTCAACGAAGTCAACTGGTTTTCGACCTACCGCGTCCACCACCGCGTTGCCGAACGCTTCCGCGTCGGCCGCGTATTCCTCTGCGGCGATGCCGGCCACATCCACAGCCCGGCCGGCGGCCAGGGCATGAACACCGGCATGGGCGATGCGGTCAACCTGGGCTGGAAGCTCGCTGCCGTGGTTCAAGGCCGTGCCGATCAGCGCCTGCTCGACAGCTACGAGCCTGAACGCATCGCCTTTGCTCGAAAGTTGATCGAGAGCACCGACACGGCGTTCCGCTTCATCACCAGCCGCTCGCGCCTGGTCGGCCTGTTCCGGCGCTATCTGATGCCGAAGATCATGAACGTGCTGCTGCACACGTCGTACGGCTCGCGTGCCTTCTTCGGCCTGATCTCGCAGGCCGCGATCCAGTACCGTTCCGGGCCGATCAGTTCCGGCACGGCCGGGAAAATCAGCGGCGGCGACCGCCTGCCCTATGTCCTCTCCGCCAGCGGCAACAATTTCGAGCCGCTGCGCTCGCTGGACTGGCAGGTGCATGTCTATGGCGAGGCGAATGCCGAGTTCCGGGCGATGCTGGCTCCGACCGGCATCCCGATCCACAGCTTCGCCTGGTCCGACATGGCTAAAGCCACGGGCCTGCATCGCGACGGTGCCTATCTGGTGCGGCCCGACGGCCATGTCGCGCTGGCCTCGCCGGTGCAGGAGGCAGCCACCTTCCAGCGCTACCTTGCCGGGCTTGCCATCAAACCCCGGCTGGCCGAGCGAGGGCCGTACCGCATCCCGGGCACCATGCACAGCCTGGCCTGAGTAACGCCCGCCCCGACCGGCGGGTGCCACCCAGCCCAATCACTGAAGTCTTCAGCCGGCGCAGGCCGGCCGCGCGCCGGGATGGCGCGCGCCATGAAAAAGGAGTCGCATCATGACCAGCTTCAATCTTTCCGAATGGGCACTGCGCCACAAGAGCTTCGTCATCTACCTGATGATCGCGGCCGCACTCGCTGGCATCTTCGCCTACACCGGGCTCGGCCGCGAAGAGGATCCGCCCTTCACCATCAAGACCATGGTGGTCAAAACGCTATGGCCGGGCGCAACGACCAGCGACACGGTGGAGCAGATCACCGACCGGATCGAGAAGAAGCTCGAGGAGCTTCCCAACCTCGACTACGTCAAGAGCTACACCAAGCCCGGCGAATCGGTGGTCTTCGTCAACCTGAAGGACACGGTCGCGGCCGAGCAGGTGCAGCCGCTCTGGTACCAGGTGCGCAAGAAGCTCGACGACATCAAGCCGACGATGCCGTCCGGCGTCCAGGGCCCCTTCTACAATGACGAGTTTGGCGACACCTATTCGCTGATCTATGCGCTTACCTCCGACGGCGTCAGCCATCGCGATCTGAAGGATTTAGCGAGCGGCCTGCGCGCCGGGCTGCTGACCGTGCCCGACGTCGCCAAAGTCGAGCTGATCGGCCAGCAGGACGAAAAGATCTATTTGGAATTCTCGACGCAGAAGGTGGCAGCACTCGGGCTCGACGTCGGCACGCTGTCGCAGGTGCTGCAGGCGCAGAACGCGCTGACCCCGAGCGGAACGGTCGACGCCGGCCC
>NZ_RZSX01000095.1:0-11210 GCF_004023105.1 Mesorhizobium sp. M5C.F.Ca.IN.020.32.2.1
ACATATTGCAGCGCGTGGCGATCGGCCGTTCGGCGATTATGGAGCCGGCGATCTTCCTGCTCGACGAGCCGCTGTCCAATGTCGATGCGGCCTTCCGGGCGGTGATGCGGACCGAACTGAAGCAGTTGCAGCGGCAGTTCCGGCAGACCATGGTCTATGTCACCCACGACCAGCTCGAAGCGATGACCATGGCCGACCGCATCGCGGTGATGGACCACGGCGTGCTGCAGCAGGTCGGCACGCCGCTCGAGGTCTACAACGATCCGGCCAATGTCTTCGTCGCCCGCTTCATCGGTGCGCCGGGGATGAACCTGCTCAGAGGCAGGCCGGCGGAAAGCGACCGTGGGCTGGTCGTCGATCTCGGGCCGCTCGGTGTCACGCCGCCGCTGCCGGTCGAATTTACCGCCGCTGTGCGGGGCGTGCGGAGTGAGGTGCTCTACGGCTTCCGACCGGAGCAGGTGACATTGGCCGAAAGCGGCCGCGGCCTGTCGATGCCGGTGAATTTCGTCGAACGGATCGGCGCGCGTACCATTATCCATCTCGGCGACGGCGAGGCTGCGGTGAAGGCGGTGCTCGACAATGATGTGGGACTTTCGGTCGGGCAAACAGCTGTGATCGCACCGGCCGCGCAGTCGGTACGCGTCTTCGACGCCGCCACCGGCCTTGCCATGAAAGCGGGCTGAGACCATGGCCGATATCGTTTTCCGCAATGTGACGAAACGCCATGGCGCCACGATCGCCGTCGACGATGCCTCGTTTACGGTCAACGACAATGAGTTCTTCTGCTTCTTCGGTCCGCCGCTGTCGGGCAAGTCGACGATGCTGCGTCTGGTGCTCGGCTTGGAAACGCCTGACTCAGGCGAGATCCTGATCGGCGGCAGTCCGGTCAATACAATGTCGCCAGCCGAGCGCAACGTCGCCATGGTGTTCCAGAACCTGGCGCTGTTTCCGCATATGAGCGCGCGCGACAATGTCCGCTTCCCCTTGGTCGAACGCCGGGTCGCCGAGGCCGAAATCGAAAAGCGTGTCGCCGACGTCGCGGCCAAGCTGCATATCGGCCACATCCTGCGCAAGCCGCCGGCGCAGCTGTCCGGTGGCGAGCGGCAGCGCGTTGCGATCGCCCGCGCGCTGGTGCGCGATCCCAATGCCTATCTGATGGACGATCCGATCTCGGCGCTCGACGCCAGGCTGCGCGAGGAGACGCGCGTCGAGCTGAAGCGCATCCAGCGCGAGCTCGGCAAGACGCTGATCTATGTCACCCACGACCAGGAAGAGGCGATGTCGGTTGCCGACCGCATCGCCATCCTGGAGAACGGCAGGATCAGACAGATCGGCGCGCCGGCCGAGATCTATGACCGGCCGGCGAGCACTTATGTGGCGCGGCTGCTCGGTTCGCCGATGATGAATATCTTGAAGTCGCTGCGCGGCGAGGGCGGCGTCGAGGCGGCTGAAGGCGCGATCCGTATCGCGGACAAGGCTGCTCCGGCCGATGCCGTCGAAATCGGGCTCAGGCCAGAAGACATCAAGGTGCGGCCCTGGTCGGATGGGGAAATATCGGAGGGTGGAGTCTCAGACGGGCGCGCGGGCCGCCCGGCGCGAGTGTTCGAGGTCGAGCCGCTCGGCGGCTATACCGTGGTGACACTCGCTGCCGGGCAGGCGCGCCTCAGGGCACTGCTGCGCGGCCAGCCGGATATCAGGCCGGACGCGATGGTGGCGATATCCTGCGAGCCCGGCCGCGTGCATTATTTCGGGCAAAGCGGGGCAGCGCTGGGACGATGACAGCGGCCGCAAGAAACGAGCATCGGGAGAAAGACATTGACGAGCAAAGACTTCGAGCCGGACGTTAAAGTCCGCACCAGGGAGTACAAAATCGGCTGTGTCGGCGCCGGCATGATCATGGCCGAATGCCATCTTGCCGCATACAAGGACGCCGGCTTTCCGGTGGTGGCGATCGCCTCGCGGACCAAGGCCAGTGCCGAGAAGGTCGCCAAGCGCTGGGAGATCCCGACCGTCCACGACACGCCGGAACAATTGATCGAGGACGAAAACGTCGAGATCATCGACCTTGCCTTTCCGCCGGACCAGCAGCCGGCGCTGATCCGCCATGCGCTGAAGCAGAAGCACATCAAGGCGGTCCTGGCGCAGAAGCCGCTGGCGCTGTCGCTCAAGGATGCGATCGAGTTGCGCGACGAGGCGGCCAAGGCCGGCAAGATCCTCTCGGTCAACCAGAACATGCGCTACGATCAGTCGATGCGCGTGCTGAAGCAGATCATGGACAGCGGCGCGCTCGGTGACATCGTCTTCGCCCAGATCGACATGCATGCGATCCCCCACTGGCAGACCTTCCTCGAGGACTACGACCGGCTGACGCTTGCCAATATGAGTGTCCACCATCTCGACGTGCTGCGTTTTCTGTTCGGCGATCCCGACGAGATCACGACGCTGACCCGCAAAGATCCGCGCACGCGCTTCGACCATTCGGACGGCATCACTGTTTCGACGCTGCGGTTCCCGTCCGGCGTGCTCGCCGTTTCGCTGGAGGATGTCTGGTCCGGTCCGCGCCAGGAGGGCTACAAGGACGACCAGCACATCAACTGGCGCGTCGACGGCACAAAGGGCGTCGCCAAAGGCACGATCGGCTGGCCGACGGGCGCTGCCTCGACGCTGACCTATGCTTCGACCGAGACCACCGGGGGCGAATGGATGACGCCCAACTGGGACACGATGTGGTTCCCGCATGCCTTCATCGGCGTGATGGAGCAGCTCCAGCACGCGGTGAAGACCGGCACGCCGCCGGCGCTGTCCGTCGCCGACAACGTCAAGACCATGGCCCTGATCGAAGCCGGCTATCGCTCGATCGACGAGGGCCGCACGGTCAAGCTTTCCGAAATCTCGACAAACTCAATCAACTGAATCGCTTACGGGGAGGATTTCACATCATGATGCAGGCAGGTATTTTCACGGGCTATTTCCCGTACAGCCTCGAGGAAACCGCGCAGAAGATCCGCGCGCTCGATTTCAACACGGTGCAGCTCGACCTCCATTTTAAGGATGTTGACCTGTCGGCCGGGCAGATCACCAAGGAAAAGGCCAGGACGGTTCGCGACACGTTCCGCGCCCACAATCTGCCAGTGTGCTGCGTGTCGGGCTACACCAACATCATCCATCCGGACAGAGCGGAGCGCGAGAAGCGCGTCGGCTATCTCAAGGAGATCATCCGCAGTGCGCGCGATTTCGGCTCGCCTTACGTGATCTCGGAAACCGGCACCTACAACAGCGAGTCCGACTGGGTGCATCATCCCAAGAACAAGACCGAGGAAGGGTTCGAGGAATGCCGCAAGGTCATATCAGACCTTGCCCAGACGGCCTACGATCACGGCGCGGTCTTCCTGCTCGAAACCTATGTCAACAATGTCGTCGGCTCGGTCGAGGAAACGGTGAAGATGTTCGCGCAGGTCGATCATCCCGGCCTCGGCCTGTTGATGGATCCGACCAACTATTTCGAGACGCACAACATCGACAAGATGGACCAGATCCTGAACCAGGTGTTCGACACGCTGACCGACAAGATCAGAATAGCCCATGCCAAGGACGTCAAGCGCTCGGGCGGTGACAAGTCGGAGAAGCACGCCGACATCGGCGACGAGGACGCGCTGGAGAGCCACACTTTCCGCGGTGTTGGCGAGATCGAGCTGCCGGCGCCAGGCCTCGGTTCGCTGAACTACGACCTCTATCTCAGGCGGCTGGCCGAAAAGCACCCGAACATCCCGGTTATCATCGAGCATCTTTCGGAAGATGACGTGCCGCGCGCCAAGAAATTCCTCGACGGCAAATTCCGCGCCAACGGACTGTGACGGCACGGTTCGGCTACCAAAAAAGGGAGGAAGAGAAATGTTGAAATTCGTGTCGAAACTCGCCGTTGCCGCGACCGTGCTCGCCGGCGTGACCATGGGCTCGGCGCTGGCGCAGGATGCTCAAAAGACGTTCTACCTGCTGTCGCATGGCGGCCCATCGGATGCCTTCTGGCTCGACTGGAATGCCGGCGCCACCAAGGCCTGCGACCAGCTCAAGGTGACCTGCAATATCTCCTTCAGCGGCGGCGACATGGCGGCGCAGAAGGAAGCGTTCAACTCGGCGCTCGCCGCCAAGCCCGACGGCATCGGCACCACCTCGGCGCAGCCAGGCCTGTGGACCGAGGAGGTCAAGGCGGCCAAGGCCGCCGGCATCCCGATCGTGTTCTTCAACACCGACGATCCGGCGACCGGACGGCAGGCCTATGTCGGCGCTGACCTCAAGGAGGCCGGCGCCATCTGGGCAAGATACCTGGTCGACCACAGGATGGTGAAGCAGGGCGACAAGGTGTTCCTGCCGGTCGAAGTGCCGGGAGCCAGCTACCAGCAACTCGAGACCGAAGGCATCGCCAGCGTGTTCGATCCGCTCGGCATCAAATATGACGTCGTCGATTGCGGCACCGATCCGGCCGGTATCATCGCCAAGATGACCGACTATATGGTGGCCAACAATCCGCCGGCGATCATCGCGCTCGGCGATTCCGTGGCGGCCAGCATCAAGCGGGTGTTCGACGGCGCTGGCGTGCCGGCTGGCAAAATCCCGGTCGTCGGCTGGGGCAATTCGAAGGAAACAGCCGAATCCGTCAAGGCCGGCTTCGTCAACGCAGCGGCCTGGCAGTTCCCTTCGGCACAGGGCTTCATGCCGGTTGCTTTGCTCGGGCTCGCCGCCTCGGGTGAGCCGATCGGCTACGACATCCACACGTTCAGCCTCTACGACGCCTCGAGCGTCGAACCGATCCTGAAACTCTACAACAAGTGATGGAAACTGACGTCCGCCGCGCAGGCGGCGGGCGTCACCCTGAGATATGGTCAAGCAGTCATGACAATCGCCGCAGAAGAGGAAATGCCGCGCTCCAAACGCAGGTCGAGCCTGATCCGCTCGCCGCAATTCTCTTCGCTCGTCATCCTGATTGTCCTGCTGGCGGTGTTCGCCGTTGCTGATGCCAACTTCCTGTCGCCGCTCAACATCTCCAACATGATGGCGTTCCTGCCCGAACTCGGCATCATCGCGCTCGGCATGACGCTGCTTCTCACCGCGGGCGAGTTCGACCTTTCGGTCGGAGCCGTGTTCGGGTTGGCACCGGTCGTGGTCATGCTTCTGGTGCAGAACGGCGGGTTTGAGATCGGCATCGCCCTGCTTGTCGGCCTGCTGCTCTGCATAGCGATCGGTGCGGTCAACGGGCTGATCGTCACCAAGATCGGCATCTCCTCCTTCCTGGTCACGCTGTCGATGCTGCTCGTGGTGCGCGGGGCTGCGCTCTACATCACGCAAGGCTTTCCGCTGAAATCCTGGGACCAGCCAGGCTTTTTCGTGACGCTGCTGGCCGGCAGCTTCAATATCGGAACGTTCCGTTTCTATACATCCTTGTGGTGGTTCATCGGCCTGTCGCTGCTGGCGATCTACGTCCTGCACTACGCCAAGCTCGGCAACTGGATAAGCGCCATCGGCTCGAACCGTAACGCTGCCGTGGCGCGCGGCGTGCCGGCCGATGCGGTCAAGGTCTGGCTGTTCATCCTGACGTCCGCGCTGGCCGGTCTCGCCGGCATGATCAGCGCGTTCCGCATCTCTGCCGCCTCGCCGGTGGCCGGCACCGGCTATGAACTCGAAGTGATCGCCATGGTGGTGGTCGGCGGCACGGCGCTGACCGGCGGGCGCGGCACGATCCTGGGCACGATCGTCGGCGCGCTGATGCTGCGCAGCATCCGCAACGGCATCGTGCTAATCGGCGTGCCGGGGCTCGCCTACAACATCTTCGTCGGCGTCATCATCCTTGCCATGCTCATCCTGCACGCTTTGCTGCAGAAGAATGCCGCCAGGAACTGACAATGGAAGTGCTTCGGTTGCAGAACCTGCAAAAGTCCTTCGGCAGCGTCCGCGCCCTGAAGTGCGCATCGTTCGCACTCAATGAAGGTGAAGTGGTGGCCTTGGTCGGCGACAACGGCGCCGGCAAATCCACCCTCATCAAGGCGATCTCCGGTGTGTTTCCCGTCGACCGCGGCGACATCTATGTGCGCGGCCAGAAAGTCTCGATCCGCTCGACGCGCGACGCGATGGATCTCGGCATCGAGACCATCCACCAGGACACGTCGCTGGCGCCGGACCTGAGCATCGCGCGCAATCTCTTTCTCGGTCGCTAACCGGTCAATCTGAAATGGCTGGGCGTTTTCGCGCCGCTCGATCTCGCCAAGCTTCGCGACGCCGCCGCGGCGCTGCTGAAGCGCGTCGGCATTTCGAAAAAGCTCGACGCCGATGCGCTGGTCAGCACGCTTTCGGGCGGCGAGCGCCAGTCGATCGCCATTTCGCGGGCGATGCAGTTCGCCGCCAAGGTCATCATCCTCGACGAGCCGACCAATAATCTCGGCGTCGAGGAAACACACGGCGTGCTGCGCTTCGTCAAGGAGGTGCGCGCGGCCGGCCATTCGGTGCTTTTGATCACCCACAACATCCATCACGTCTTTCAGGTCGCCGACCGCATCATCGTCATGCGCCGCGGCGAGATCGTCGCTGAGCAGACGGTCGCCGATACCGATCTGTTGACGGTGGAAAGCATCATTACCGGCGCCGATATGTCGGCCCTGCTCAAGGAGACGAGAGCGAAGTGAAGGAACTGGCCGTCACATGGTAGAGCTTTACGGCAAGACGCTGTCGCGCCGGCAGGTTTCGGAACGGTCCGGCATGCTGTCGCAATTCGCCGGCGTGCGGCTGATGACACTTGGCGACGGCGTGGAGCGCGGCATTCGCATGCTCGAATTCCGCACCGGCTCCGGCCTGCGTTTCACCGCGCTGGTCGATCGGGCGCTCGATATCGCCGATTGCGACTTCAAGGGCCAGGCGATCGGCTGGCATTCGCCGAGCGGCTTTCGCCATCCCGGTCTGCATGAGTACGAAGGCGAGGAGGGGCTGGCCTGGGCGCGTTCCTTCTCGGGCCTGCTGCTGACCTGCGGTCTCGACCATATATTGTTCATGAACGAGGTTCCCGCCGACAGCTACAATTATCCCCCGAAGAAAACGGTGCGCCATTCGCTGCATGGCCGCATCGGCACCATTCCGGCGCGCCTGACCGGTTACGGCGAGACCTGGGACGGCGACGGCTGCGTGCTGTGGGCCGAAGGCATCGTCCAGCAATCGACTGTGTTCGGCGAGGATCTGCATCTGCTGCGGCGGATCGAAGCCGATGTAGGCGGCAACGAGATCCGGCTTTCGGACCGGGTCTTCAATCACGGGTTCAGCCGGACGCCGCATATGTATTTCTACCACATCAATGTCAGCCATCCGGTGCTCGACGAGGGGGCTCGCTATCTGGCGCCGATCCGTGACGTTGTGTGGGCCGGGCATGCCGGCGAGCGCTACGAGGCGCAGAAGGTCGGCTACCGCACAGTGCCGGCGCCGCAATTGGGTTTCAAAGAGCAGGTCTGGCAGCACGAGCTTGGCGCTAACGGCGCCGGGGAAGTGCCGGTGGCGGTGGTCAACGACCGTCTTGGCCTTGGGCTGGAAGTCGTGACCCGCAAGGATCAGTTGCCTTGTGCCTATGAGTGGCAGAATTTCCAGGCAGGGCACTATGCGCTGGGCATCGAGCCGTCGACGCATCATGTGCTCGGCAATCTGGCGGCCCGAGAACGCGGCGAGATGATCTGGCTGGAGCATGGCGAGAGCCGCTCATACAATGCGGTGTTCCGGGTTCTCGATGGCACCGGCGACATCGCTGCCGCTGAAAGCCGGATCGCGGCGATCGCCCGGCAGCCGCAACAGGATTATCCGCTGCCGTCGGGCAATTTTCCGGTGCTCGGAGGCAGGTCGCGATAATGGCGAAGAGGATGCGAAACACCAGTTGGGAGGCTGAGTCCGATCGGAGCGGGGAGGGCTCTCGGGCCATCAGGATTTGGAGGTCACAATGGCTGGCACAGTGAAGCGCGACTACAGCCTGGTCGGCGAGAGCACACGCAGGGCGATCGAGACGGGGCTGGCTTCGGCCGAGTGGTATCACACCGACGTCTCCCGCAAGGCGATCAAGGAGTTGATGCAACGGTCGGATGGCCCGGCCATCCGCGACACGATCATCTGGATCGTCGCCATCCTGGGTTCAGCTGCCGGCGGCATTTATTTCTGGGGCACCTGGTGGTGCGTGCCGTTCTTCTTCGTCTATGGCGTCCTCTACGGCTCCTCCAGCGACTCGCGCTGGCACGAATGTGGTCATGGCACTGCCTTCCGAACGCGCTGGATGAATGATGTGGTCTACCAGATCGCCAGCTTCATGCTGATGCGCAATCCGGTGACCTGGCGCTGGAGCCATGCCCGCCACCACACCGACACCATCATTGTCGGACGCGATGCCGAGATCGCCGTGATGCGCCCGCCGGACCTGCTGCGCACCGCACTCGCTTTCACCGGTATCCTCGATTTTCGCTACTCGCTTCCGGCGCTGGTACGCCAGGCGTTCGGCAAACTGACGCCCGACGAGAAAAGCTACGTTCCCGAGATGGAACAGCCCAAGGCCGTCATCGCCGCGCGCTGGCATATCGTGATCTACATCGCGACCATCGCGGTCGCTCTTTACACGTGGTCGTGGCTGCCGCTGGTGCTGATCGGCGTGCCGCGCCTGTACGGCACCTGGCACATGGTGCTGACCGGCCTGCTGCAGCACATCGGCCTGGCCGACAATGTGGTCGACCACCGGCTCAACACCCGTACCGTGTACATGAACCCGATCAGCCGGTTCATCTACTGGAACATGAATTACCATGTGGAGCATCACATGTTCCCGATGGTGCCCTATCACGCGCTGCCCAGGCTGCACGAATTGATCAAGCACGATTTGCCTGAGCCGAACCCGTCGATGTGGCATGCCTATCGCGAGGTCTGGCCGGTCTTGCTCAGGCAGCTCAAGTACGAGGACTATTTCCTCAAGCGCGAACTGCCGCTGACGGCGCGGCCCTATCGTGGCGAGTTCCACGAGGTGAACATGTCGGCGGCCGCGGAATAAGGCACTGGGCACTGCCGCAATACAGATTTCAGGAGAAACAGAGATGGCCGATTGGGTCGAAGCGTGCGCCGTGGACGATGTCGAAGAAGAGGATGTCATCCGCTTCGATCATGGCGGCCGCACCTTCGCGATCTATCGTTCCCCTGATGACGAATTCTTCGCCACCGACGGGTTTTGCACGCATGAGAAGGCCCACCTGGCCGATGGGCTTGTCATGGACGACATCATCGAATGTCCCAAGCACAATGGCCGCTTCAATTACAAGACCGGCCAGGCCAAAGGGGCTCCCGTCTGTGTCAATCTGCAGACCTATCCGGTCAAGATCGAAGCGGGCAAAGTGATGATCCAGATCAATTGATCTGCTTTAATACACGCAACAAGGGGACCAAAATCGATGAGCCGTAAAAGACCCACGATCGCCGATCTGCGCGCCATGAAGGGCAAGCGGCAATTGACCATGCTGCGCGTGTTGACGATGGACGAGGCCGAGGCAGCCGAAAGAGCCGGGGTCGACATCGTCTCGGTGCCGCCGGAGCTGGTGCTCAACCCGCAATACCGCGATGCCGCACCCAGCCTGTTCACCATGCCGGGCGACAATTTCTACGAGATCGGCACAGCCGACGACTTCGTCCGCTGGGCGTTCCGGCTCTACAAGGCGAGCGCCGACGCGGTCTATTGCAGCGCCGGCTTTGCAACTGTCAAACGGCTGGCCGATGACAATATCCCGGTGATCGGCCATGTCGGACTGATCCCGTCGCGCGCCACCTGGACCGGCGGCTTCAAGGCTGTCGGCAAGACAGCCGACAGCGCCATGCAGATTTTCGAGGCAGTCAAGCAGTACGAGGCCGCAGGCGCGGTCGGCGCCGAGATCGAAGTGGTGCCGGTCGAGGTGGCCAATGCGATTTCGGAGCGGACCTCGCTGATCATGCTGTCGATGGGGGCGGGCACCGGCTGCGACGCGCAATATTTGTTCGCCGACGATATCCTTGGCCAGAACCGTGGCCACATGCCGCGCCACTCCAAAGTCTACCGCAATTTCGCCGCCGAATATGACCGCCTGCAGGCGGAACGCATCGCCGCATTTTCCGAATATGTCGCCGACGTGAACAGCCTGGCCTATCCCGAAGACAAGCATGTGGTGCATATGGACCCGGACCAACTCGGTCTGTTCATGGAGAAGATCGACGCCAGATGAAACGCGTCGGCTAGGACCTGCTCGACAATATCGTCAGCCGGCATATGCGACGGCCGGCGCTATGGCAGCCATGTTCCCGTAGCCAGCGCAGCGTAAAGCGCCTCCGCGTCAATACCGAGCGCTCTGTCTTCCCTAAGCGGCGCGACGAGGGCACGCACGGCTGCGTGAATTCCCGCTGTGCCCGGCGCCAGCGTCAGCCCGTCGCGCAGGTCGACGGCCTGTGCGGCGGCCATCAGCTCGAAGGCGATCAGCCGCTGCCACAGCACGATCATGTCGGCGCATTTCGAAACGGCCAGCGGTGCTTGCGTCGCATGGTCCTCAACGCCCTCCGAGACCTGCAGGAAGTCGAGCATCACCGGGTTGGCCCTGTGGCGGATGGCGGCGAGAATAGCACTTACTGTCTTTTGCAGCGGCACGAAGCCGGCCGAAGCGCCGCCGACCGGCGACAGATATTTGGGCAGGCCGTTGCGGCCTGAGCCGGTAAGCTGGATGAAGCGGGCAGCACAGGCGGCCGCACATTGAGCGATGGCAAGACTGAGCGTCTCGAAGGCAAGCGACAGCGACGGGGTGTGAAAATTGCCGGTCGACAGCACCGTGTCGTCGTCGCCCAGCACCAGCGGGTTGTCGGCGGCGGCGTTGAGCTCGATCTCGACAGCTTGCCTGGCCTGATCGATTGCCTGCAACAGCGCGCCATGGATCGACGGCATGCAACGGATCGACAGCGGGTCTTGCAAGGTCGCCGGCGTCGGCGCCTTGTCGCGTGCCAGCACATCGCGCAAGCCTTGCGCGGCCTGCTGCTGGCCAGCGGCCGGTCGCGCCGCCTGCAGGCGCGGATCGAGGATCGTCTGGTTGGCGCCGATGCCTTCAATGGTCAGCGCGCCCGCCTGCTGTTGTTGTGCGAAGGCGGACAATGCGTCAGCCGCTGCCAGCGCACCGCTGCCGGCGGACACCGCCGAGGCGCTT
>NZ_RZSX01000960.1:0-2250 GCF_004023105.1 Mesorhizobium sp. M5C.F.Ca.IN.020.32.2.1
GAACGGCACTGCGCGGATCGGTGCCGGACGAAGCATGCAGTGCTTCGCGAAGCGCATAGATCGGGCTGGTGCCAATATCGCCGTAGACCACGCCGAGAGCGCCCAGCATCAAAACCTTGGTGCTGTGCTTTTCGACCTCAGGATGGCTTGATTGTTCGACTGGTTCTGCCTCACTACCACCGTTGGTAAGGGCCATGGACGACACTCCGATAAGCGCGCGGTGCTCTACGCTTGCTGCGATGCAATATCAAGTGCCCCAACGTGATGGCTGCCATGTCCGCAAAGCGAGGCTTCCATCGCTACCACCCACAGGCCTTCAGAAATCTTTTGACCGTACCGGCCATGCCATACTCCAACGCATCGGCTGTCAACCCATGTCCGATCGACACTTCGGCCAGTGCCGGGATGCGCTTTGCCAATGCCGGCAGGTTGTTCACCACCAGATCGTGCCCGGCATTGACCTGAAGTCCGGCGGCAAGCGCGGCATCCGCGGTTTTCCCTAATCTTTCCAGCTCCTTCGCCGCTTCTGCCGAATCGGAATGATAGCTGCCATATGGACCCGTGTAGAGCTCGATCCGGTCGGCGCCAGTGTCGCGCGCGGCCTTCATGCCTGCCGGATCCGGGTCGGAAAACAACGACACGCGAAAGCCCCCCTTTTTCAGGCGTTTGACGACCAGCGTCAGGAACGCCGCCTCGGCGGCAAAGTTCCAGCCATGGTCGGAGGTGGACTGGGCAGGGTCGTCGGGCACCAGCGTCACTTGCTCCGGCTGGTGCTTTTCCACAAGCGCCAGGAAATCCTCGCTCGGATAGCCCTCGATGTTGAACTCCGCCTGAGGGAATTCGTCGTCTATCAGCGCCCTGATCTGCGGCAGGTCGGAATGCCTGGTGTGCCGCTCGTCGGGCCGCGGATGCACTGTCAGCCCATGCGCGCCCGCGGCAAGTGCGATGCGTCCGAGCCCGGTGACGCTTGGCCACGGCAGATCGCGCCGGTTGCGCAGCATGGCGATGGCATTGAGATTGACGGAGAGTTTTGCAGGCATGGCTTCTCGGGTCCGGACGTATTTGCGGCCACCTATAACGCCTTTGGCGGGAACAGACAGGGGGTTTCCGGTGTTCCAGAGGAACGAATAATATCCAGCAAGAGGAAGGCCCGTGAATTATCTTGAAGCCGTGCCGGCGGTTCGCCGCATCGACACCGACCGCGACGACCTGTTCGCCATCGACGTCGTCGGCCATATCACGGCCGCCGACGCGGAGAATCTGTTCGGTTTGCTGGAGGCGGCTTACGCGCTGCACCCGAGAATCGACGTGCTGGTGCGTCTGGTCGATCATGACGGCGTCGACTGGGCCGATGTGTCGGACAGTACTATCGAACAGGGCACCGCCGATGCCGTGGCGCATATCGGCCGCTGTGCGGCAATCGGCGAGCCAAACTGGATACCGGGCGCACAAGGCATCTTGCCCGCCTCCGTGCCAATCGAATTCAGGCATTTCGAGGCCGAGGACGAAGCGGCCGCCTGGGAATGGCTGGGCGCCAAGCCGCTTAGTGCGCCGGTGATGCCAGCAGGGTGATGATGGTGACGCGGGATCGATCCTATCTGACGATCGTCAGCCGTTCGGCCGCGCGCGTGATCGCGGTGTAGAGCCAGCGCTGGCGGGTTTCCTTGAACGCCCAGCTTTCGTCGAAAAGCACGATATCGTTCCACTGCGAGCCCTGCGCCTTATGCACGGTCAGCGCGTAGCCATAGTCGAAATCATCGAAGCGCTTTTTCTGCTGCCAGGGAATATCGGCGTCCGGGTCCTCGAACGCCGCTTTGAGCAGCTTGATCTTGGCAACGCCGCGGTCCGGATCGTCCTCCTCCGGTGAGACCAGCAAATTGATGCCGGGTTTCACCGTCTCGCACGACGAGGTCATCACCTTCCACAGCGAGCCGTTGAGCAATCCCTTGGCCGGGTCGTTGCGCAGGCAGACGAGCTTGTCGCCGGCCTGCGGGTAGTCGGCATTGAACCCCTTCAGTTCGCGCAGCCGCTGATTATACCGACGCCGCGTCCTGTTAGTGCCGACCAGCACCTGGTCCGCCTTCAGCACCAGTTCCTGGGTGACATCTTCCTTGCCGATCACCTGCGCCGTGCCATAGTCGCCGCGCATGAATTCGCGTCCCTCGCGTACGTCGAGCGCCAGCCGGATGATCGGGTTGTCGCGCGCCTGCCGGTGGATCTCGGTGAGCAGAATATCCGGCTCATGGTCGG